>JBDHDY010000539.1:0-3454 GCA_039591275.1 Gemmatimonadota bacterium
GTTCTTGGCCTTGCCGTGTTCCTGCAAGACGCCCGGTGCCACCTGGTAGATCATGCTGATCAACTTGAACAGCGGATATTCCGGGAGATGCTTCAGGCAGAACTCCCGCTGCGACGTGTAGCGGGGGTCGGTCTTGCGTAGCACCGCGTGCCCATAGCCGGGGACTACCTGACCACTGTTCAGCGTGTCCCACAGAGCCTCTCTGATGACTTCTTCCGTGGGCTCCTTGTCTCCCAGCCTCTCCATGAATTTCATGGTCCAGCTGAGCACCTCCTGGTTGGCCAAGCCATGCAGAGGACCGGCCAGGCCATTGATGCCTGCTGAGAGCGAGTAGTAACAGTCGGATAGTGCCGAGGCCACCAGGTGCGTGGTGTGTGCGGAGACGTTGCCCGACTCGTGGTCGGAGTGCAGGATGAAGTACATGCGGGCCACGTCATCGTACGGAGCCGGAATGCCCATCATGTGAGCGAAGTTGCCGCCGAAATCCAAGTCACTATCCGGATGGATGTGGACATCGGCCTTGTACTTCATGCGATAGATGTACGCGCCGATCACGGGGAGCTTCGCCAGGAGGTTACAGCAATCCTCGTACATCGGATCCCAGTAGTCCATCTTATTCATGCCCTCTTGATACTGCTTCACGAAAACGGACTCCCGCTGCATTGACAGTATGGCTGCCGAGTACATCGTCATCGGATGCGTATCGCGAGGCATGGCACGCAGGACATCTCTCACGTATTGTGGAAGCGCCCGACGTTCCTTGAGGTCTTCCACCACTTCAAGCGTCTGCTCCATCGTGGGGCATTCCCCTGTCAGCAGGAAATACCAGAAGCCCTCTACGTATGGGTACTCGGAGCCGGGTACCTTGGGCATGCACTCGAAGGTTTCGGGGATGGTCTTGCCACGGAAGCGAATGCCTTCGTGGGGATCCAGATAGGAGATATCGGTTACGAGGCAGCGGACTCCGCGGGCGCCTCCGATGGCCTGGGTGACGTTGACCTCGCCTACCTTGACGTCGCCGAACTCCTTGAGCAGCCGGGTGGTACGGGGACGGTGCTCCTCTATCTTCTTCAACAGGGTTTCCTTCAGCGTTGCCATGCTTCTTCTCCTTCTCGTGGGCAGGCCATATGCTGGAAGGGAACGATGGTTCCCCATTCTGCCGCCGTGAGGACCGTGAAATCGTGACAGGTGTCACGGTCCCCATCGGATTATAGAGCTTGTGAAGAGGTGTCACAAGCTCCTCCACAACGGCTGATCCGGCCCGGGAAGAGGAGACTTGTCAGGGGACAAATGGACCCCGCCCGCGGCGTCGTGGGATGAAAGTCAGCGGGATATAGGCAGGGTATATAAAGGAAGAGACCTAGCAGCTTGCTACGGATTGTGCTCGATGGCCTGCCCTTGACATGCCCCGGCGCCCGGCGACAATCATCCTTGGGGATTTCAATGCACTGCCGGAGGCGGCGCCTCCCGAGCCAGACCGTCCCGCATCCGGCCGAAAGGGGAACCCATGAGCAACGAAAACCTGATGTTTCCCAAGGCCCGGATTCCATATGGGACCTGGGGAAGCAGTTATTTCCCCGCCTGGCAGACGTCCGCCTTGGCAGAGGTCAATATCGGGCAGTTCGCTGGCGAGTCGATGAACCGGATTCTCGGTCTGCGGGGGGTGCCGAAGAGCGCCCTGGAGTATCTGGTGATTGGCTCGACGATCCCTTGGCACTGGAAGTTCTGGAACGCCCCTCTCGTGGCCAGTTGTATGGGGCATCGCATCCCCGGCTACCATGTCGAGCAGGCCTGTGCGACCGGCCTTCAAGCCGTGTTGCTGGCAGGTGCGGAGGTGCAAGCCAACGCCAATGATGTGGTAGGGGTTCTCACCTTCGACCGGACCAGCGACTCCCCGGTGGGTGTGTTTCCGGAACGCAGGGCCCACGAGCGTACGCTCCCGCTGAGCGACGTGTGGGACAACTTCGGCTTCGATCCGGCCACGGGCAAAGCAATGATCGCCGCTGCCGGCAAGACGGCACGCAAGTACAAGACTGATCGAAAGGAAGTGGATGAGCTGGCGTTCCATCGGCACGAGCAATATTTCGAGGCGAAAGAGTCCGGATTTCTCGACCGGGTTCTCGTTCCCATCGACATCCTGAACCTGCAGGGCCGCCCGCTCGGACGGATCGACGACGATCTCGGCGTGCGGCGGTTGACCCTCGGCGGTCTGCAGGGGATGGCAGAGCTCGATACCTGCGTAACGTCTGGAACGCAAACGCACGCCTCGGATGGAATGGCGGCGATGCTCGTGACAAACGAGGCAAAGGCTGCGGAGCTCAGCCCCCAGCCGGAAATCGACATCCGATTTGTAGCCAAGACCGAGGTGCGTACGGATCCGAGTCTCATGCCCGAGGCGCCAGCCCTCGCCGTGCGGAAGTTGCTCCAGCGCAGTGGCCTTGCCATGGCTGATATGGTCGTCGTCAAGAATCACAATCCGTTCGCTGTGAACGATGTGATCTTCGCGAGAGCTCTGGACTACGACTGGCGTAACATGAACAAGACTGGAAGCTCACTGGTGTGGGGCCATCCACAGGGCCCGACGCTCACCCGGGTGCTGATTGAGGCACTCGAGGAAGCGGTATCACTCGGCGGTGGCTACGTCCTCATCTTCGGATGCGCGGCTGGTGATGTGGGTATTGCGGCCGTGTTGAAGGTTTCGTAGGGAGACATGACAACGACAATGAGGGAACCTACCCTCAACACGATAGGACTAGGGAACATTATCGATATCTTCCAACGCGGCCGCTTGCCGACCGACGCCGGTGACCTGGTAGATCAGGTCTTTGGGAAAGCGGGCGACCGCTCCGCAATGGTCATTTCCGGTGCGAACGGCATCGTCGGGGCCGGCAAGACCATGCAGCTCGGCTCACGACTCCAGGCGTTTGGCGTTCCAATGGTAGCCCTGGACTTACCCAACGCTCCCGACGGAATCGGAAAACAGTATCCTGGTCTGGTCCGGGCCTTTGGCCTAAGCGGCGCCAACAGCATCATGGAGAATGTCGTTCGACTGAACTATGACGGTGTAAGCCTACCATCGAAGCTTGAGCAGTTGCGGCCAAGTTTTCTGCTAGAGGCAATCCCAGAGATCCTCGGCGTCAAGCGGGCTCACTATGAAATCTTCAGGAACGCATTCCCCGAGATCGAGATCCGCTCGGTCACATCAGGTTTCCCGAGCTCAGAATTGGGAGTCGGCATAGCCCACCCCGCCTTTCCCCACGAGATCAACAAGATCTGGGAAATAGTGGAACCGGAGCCTTCCAACACCACGAAACTGTTTTGGGCGCTCGGTTTGCTCCCGGTTCCGGTGAGTGACGACTGGTCGTTCGTGCTGGATGTGCTCTTTTGCGGCGTCACGTTGGCCGGACTCAGATACCACCACTCCCGCAACATGCCGTATTGGAAGATCGACAAA
>JBDHDY010000540.1:0-3019 GCA_039591275.1 Gemmatimonadota bacterium
CATCTACGTGCGTGACGTCGCTACGGTTGACTTCGGGTTCAAAGAGCGGGACACCTACGCTCGCTTGGACGGGAATGCGGTTGTGTCGCTCGCAGTGGTCAAGCGGAGCGGCGAGAACATAATCGAGACGTCTGAGGAGGTGGGGCGGGTCATCGCAGAAGAGCGGGCCTCGTTCCCCCCAGGCACGGTCGTCAAGATCACGGCTGACCAGTCTGAGGACATCCGTAACATGGTGAGCAGCTTGGAGAACAACATCATCTCCGGCCTCATCCTCGTCGTGGCGGTGCTGCTTTTCGTTCTTGGCGTGCGCACAGCGTCTTTCGTGGGCATTGCAATTCCGCTCTCGATGCTGCTGTCGTTCAGCATCATCCGTTTCAGCGGAATGTCGATGAACTTTGTGATACCGTTTCCGCGAACGCGGGCACGACAGGGTCGATGCGGCGAAGCTCGCGACGGGTGAGGTGGCGGTGCCGATCATTGCATCCACGGCCACCACGCTCGCGGCGTTCCTTCCGATGGCGTTTTGGCCGGGGATCGTGGGCGAGTTCATGAAGTACTTGCCGCTCACGCTGATCATTACGTTGAGCTCATCGCTGTTCGTGGCCCTCGTGGTCAACCCGACCCTGTGCGCGCTCTTCCTGGAAACGGAGGATGCGCCCGCCACCGCTTTGACCAAGCCCATGAAGAGGGCGCTTATCGGTGTCTGCGTGGTGGCCTTTACCGTCGGGCTGATGTCTAACTGGCTGACGACCGTCTTGCTCGCCTTGACGGCCGGCGGCATCTATGGAGTCTACCACTATGTGATGCACCCACTCGGTCACTGGTTCATGGGTCAGGGCCTGCCTGCCGCCATGAGGTTTTACAAGGTAGGCCTGCGCTGGGCGCTTGCCCATCGTTTCAGGGTCGTCGCGGCCTCCGTGAGTGGATTGGTGCTCGCGGTGATGGCGTTTGGACAGTTCAACGCTGGCATCGAGTTCTTTCCTGAGGACATTCCCCCACGGAGCGTGTATGTCCAGGTCGAGGGCCCGGTGGGGATGCGAGTAGAGCAGACAAATGACATAGTCCACAGAATCGAGCGGGAACTTTCCGGGCTCCAGGGACAGGAGGATTTCAAGTCCGTCGTTGCGACCGTTGGATCGCAAGTGAGTGGTGACGGCAGCGGCCGGGGGAATGGTACGCATCTGGCTACCGTTGCGGTGAATTTCGTGGACTACCAGGAGCGCCAGCATGGCGCCTTCGAGACGCTGGAGCTCATGCGTAGTACGCTGGGCATGGAGATCGCCGGTGCGGATATCAGCGTCGAAAAGCCGCAGGAAAGTCCGACCGGCGGCTTGCCGGTGACCATCGAGCTTCAGGGCGAAGATGTCGATCTACTCAAGCAACTCGGCGACCAGATCGTGTCCATCCTCGAGAACTCTCCCATCTTTGCAAAGCTCGATGGGCTGGAGAGTGACATGGGGGAGGGCCGCCCCGAGCTCGTCATCGACGTGGACCGCGAGAAGGCGGCGTTGTACGGCCTCAACACCCGCGACATCGGCTTCACCGTGAGGAACGCCATCAACGGAGCGGAGGCTTCGAAGTACCGCGATGGCAAGGAGGAATACGACATTACGGTTCGGCTGGCGGAGGCATACCGGCACATCAACGCGCTCGCTGATCTGAACGTCGTGGACGACGGGCGCCAGGTCCCGCTTTCGTCAATTGCCAGCTGGCACATCGGTACCGGTTTCTCCGGCATCAACCGGAAGGATCTCGATCGCGTTGTCACCGTGTCGTCAGAGGTGCGCGCGGGATACAACGCCAATGCCGTGAAGGTGGAAGCAGAGGCCTTGCTTGCGGGTTTCGAGGGTTCCCTTCCTTCAGGATACAGCATGCGCTTTGCCGGCTCGCAGGAAGACCAGGCGGAATCCCAGGCCTTTCTCCTTGGCGCGTTCTTCATGGCTATCGTGTTGATCGCCTTCATTCTGATCTCTCAGTTCGACTCGGTGTTCAAACCGTTCATCATCCTGACGTCGGTCGTGTTGTCGACAATCGGTGTGCTCATCGGGCTCATAGTGTTCCGTATGCCGTTTGGCATCATCATGACCGGGGTGGGTGTGATCAGCCTGGCCGGTGTCGTGGTGAACAATGCCATCGTTTTGATCGACTACATCGGGATACTGCGCGAGCGTGACGGGTTGGGCGTGCGTGAGGCGCTCGTCAAGGCTGGGCTCACCAGGTTCCGGCCCGTAATTCTGACAGCCGTCACCACCGTGCTGGGGTTGGTGCCGTTGGCTGTCGGCCTCAACTTCGATTTCATCGGTCTCTACAGCAACCTCTCCCCCGAGCTCTACTGGGGGGGTGAGCAAGCGGCTTGGTGGGGACCCATGGCCATTGCGGTGATCGCAGGGCTCGCCTTTGCGACGTTCCTGACCCTGATTCTCGTTCCCGTGATGTATTCACTGTTCACTGATCTCGAGGCGGTGCTGGTGCGCAGCTTCACCGCCGAGGGCGCTGCCAGGGCGGCAGCGGAGGCCGCGGGGCAGGAGGCGCTTCCCGACGGCACGCCGGAGCCGCCGGTGTCAGGCGAGCCAGTCCCCGTATAGATCGGGACGGCGATCGCGCCAAAAGAGAACGTGCGCGTGAGAGGTTGGGCAGTCGGCGAGATTGATATCGGCTAAGAGCAGGTCGTCCTCGCCGGGCTTGGCGCGGGCGATTACTCGACCCGATGGATCAACTACGAACGACTCACCGGCAAAGGTGAGTCGTTCTTCTCTGCCCACGCGGTTGCACAGGGCTGCGAAGTATCCGTTTTGAAAAGCCGCAGTGCGCACCTCGGCCTCGAAGAGCCCCTCGGGCCACTCGCCCTCGGCGCCGGCCTGAGGAATCACGACCAACTCCGCTCCTTTGACGCCCAGGGCACGCATGTATTCGGGGTAGTGGCGATCGTAGCAGATCGCGACGCCAATCCGTCCGACGGCAGTGTCGTACACCGGCGCCCCGCGATCTCCCGGGTGATAGTACGCCTGTTCGTGAAAGC
>JBDHDY010000541.1:0-2702 GCA_039591275.1 Gemmatimonadota bacterium
GATGGTGATGGCGTATTTCGATGATCAGCCGACGATGAAGCGACAGTTCACCTGCAACAACACGTGTGGCGCATGCTACATCAGCACCCGCGCCGCCGCGGAAAAGCGGATTGGGGAGATGTGGGCAGACAACTGGAGGCCTTTGCTTCAGGCGCTGGCCTGGTATTCAAGAGACTGAGCCGCTCGGCACGCGGTCTCGGTTCAATAGCGGCGCGCTGGTGGGGAGTTCTGTCGGGGCGTCGTTTGCCGTGTCTAGGACGGTGTCCTGCAGGATCCGCTGCCCTCTTAAGAGCCGCCAAGCCACGATTGCCGCTCCCGTCCCCAGGGCCACGCTCAGCAGGATGACCGTTGGAACATGGATCGTGGCGCCCACCCACGCGTACAGGAAGAGGCGCGGGAATCGGCCGACCGCGGTAAGGCCCATGAAGCGGCGGATGGGGTATCGGTGGAGGATGCCCAGGGATCGCACGATCCAAAACGGTAGTGGGGTGACGGCGAAAATGAGGATCGTGGTCGCCGGAGCCCTCGAGAAGTGCTCAACACCCCATCTGACCCACCGGTGATCTCGCAAGCCTGAGAACTTCTCCCAATTCAGCACCCACGCATACACGTGCCAATTCAGGTACTCCATGTACAGGTACGCGCCGAGTGCGGTCAGGGTGACCGGCAACACCCCGCTGTACTTCGCGGCCTCCATTATGAGGGGCTCGAACGCCGTTGGGAGAATCGGGCTCAACGGGCTGTTTGCCGGAATGGCGACGACTGCGAGCCAGACGAGCGGCACTGTTCCGGGGATGAAGGCCGCGACCGGAATGCCAATCAGGGCCACTATCGCTCCGGCGCGGAGAAAGAGGTCCCACTTGCGGTCGCCACGCGGCTTGGTCAGGAAGTTCCAGGCTATGGGAGCTTGCCTCCACTGGGGTGACGAGATTCTCGAAGCTGAAGCCAATCGCTCCGGCGAAAGGGCCCCACTCTCCGGTCGCGCCGCCGTCGCTTGAGAACGCGTTGAGGCAGGTGCAGATTGCGTGTGGCCAAACCTGTTGTGCCGACGTCGGACGGCGTGCTGCAGTAGACGCAACAGGGCCACTAAGCTACCATGTTTACGCCGAGATCAAAAGGAGCAGGGAGTGAATATAGCGATACCAAGAGAGGTCGTGGATGATGAGCGCCGGGTGGCGCTGGTGCCGGACACTGCCAAACGTCTTGTTGGTGACGGCCTGACTGTCAGGGTCGAAAAGGATGCAGGGGTGGCGGCCGGTTACCTCGACGAGGCCTACCAGGCTGCCGGTGCGGAGATTGTAAGTGATACGGCGTCGCTTTGGGGGGATGCCGATGCTGTGTTGAAGATCCACATGCCGACAGAGCACCCCACCCTCGGGATGCACGAGGCGTCCGCAATGCGGGCGAGTGCGACCCTCGTCGGGTTACTGCAGCCGTTCCGCCATCACGATGCGGTCCGCAAGCTCGCCGACGGAAATGTTACGTCGTTCAGCCTCGATGCGCTTCCGCGGATTTCTCGCGCGCAGTCGATGGACGTGCTGTCTTCCATGAGCACGGTAGCCGGGTATAAGGCCGTGCTCGTCGGGGCGTCACACGTCGGGAGGTTCTTCCCGATGTTGGTGACGGCGGCGGGGACCATCCGCCCGAGCCAAGTTCTCGTGCTAGGTGTGGGCGTTGCCGGCCTGCAGGCGATTGCTACGGCCCGTCGTCTGGGTGCGGTTGTCGAAGCGTTTGATGTGCGTCCCGCCGTCAAGGAACAGGTGGAGAGCTTGGGTGCCAGGTTCCTGGTGGCTGAGCAGGTGGAGGCCGAAGGGGAGGGCGGATACGCGAAGGAGCTGTCCGAGGAGCAACACCAGCGGGAGCTGCAACTCATTCAGGAACACATCGGTGACGCGGACGTCGTGATCACGACAGCGCTCATTCCGGGTAAACCGGCACCGCTACTGGTCACCGAGGAAATGGTGCGATCCATGAAGCCGGGTTCGGTGATTGTGGACCTGGCCGCAGAGATGGGTGGTAACTGCGCGCTGACGCAGCGGGGGGCGGAAGTGACGGAGTGTGGCGTGTCTATCGTGGGGCCGCTGAACCTGCCCTCGACCATGCCTACGCACGCCAGTCAGATGTATTCCAAGAACATGTTGACGTTCCTCCAGCATCTGCTGAAGGAAGGCGAGCTGAACTTGGACTTCGAAGATGAAATCACCGCGTCGACGTGCATCACCCGCGAAGGGAAGATCGTACACGAGGCGACGCGGTCAGCTATAGAGGGAGGGAAGGGATCCTAATGGAAGAACTGGTGATTCTACTGGTCATCTTCGTCCTCGCCATGTTTGTGGGGTTCGAGGTGATCACGAAGGTGCCGCCAACGCTGCATACGCCGTTGATGTCCGGTTCAAACGCCATCTCGGGCATCACGATCATCGGCGCGCTGCTGGCCGCCGGTCGAGGGAGCGGTGATGTCGCCTCGATTCTGGGGGTGATCGCCGTCGCCTTTGCGATGATCAACGTGATCGGCGGCTTCATGGTCACAGACCGCATGCTCCGGATGTTCAAGCGCAGACCGGAGGAGCGTGAATAATGTCTCCCTTCGTCATGCTCCTCTATCTTGCCGCGGCGGTCTGTTTCATCGTCGGTCTCAAGCGACTGAGCTCTCCGGCCACGGCGCGGTCTGGCAACCTTGTGGGATCGTTCGGCATGCTGCT
>JBDHDY010000542.1:0-3001 GCA_039591275.1 Gemmatimonadota bacterium
CACGGGGCACTCCATCGATCTCGATCTCCACGGTTCGGGGCCGAACCTCGACAACTTCGAGACGAACGACACCCGCCTGCTTCTTCCGGGTGTCGGGTTCTCCATCGAACCGGGGGTCTATCTGGAAGGTCGGTTCGGCGTCCGCAGCGAGATCAATGTGGTCCTCCACGAGGATGGCCCCGAGGTAACTCCACCCCAGCGGCAAGAGCACCTCATCCTCACCACGTGACGTCGGCCGCCCAATGGCGGGCGCGTCAACTGGCGTGCAGGGTGGGCGGCCTACCGTGACTGGCTAGCCGGCCGACTCGTGGTCGGCCGGCGCCCGACGGCTGTACCACAGGACGACCACGAGGCCGATCCAAACCGCCGTACCGGCCGCGAGATGCGCTGCACGCCACGTCGGCTGCAGTATGCTGAGAACCATCCCGGCGCCGACAACCACTTGAAGCACGGTCAGGGACACGGCGGCCCAGAGGGCGCGGGTGACGGCCTTTGGAGCGGGTCGCCGCCGCATCGCAAAGACCATCCCCACCAGATGAAGCGCCAGCCCGTAGGCGAAGAGGCGATGGGTCCAGTGAACGTGGGCCAGTCCGCCGGCACCGGAGGTTGGCCAGACCTGTCCGCTGCAAAGAGGAAACCCCAGGCACGCTCCCGCAGCCCCTTCCATGTTGGCGGTCAGGGCTCCAAGTAGCAGCGCTCCAGCCCCCAACCACAGTGCAACTTGCGCAGATCGGACTGTAGGGTTTCGCGTGCCTCGCTCGGTTGGCTGTCCGGTCTTGGCCACGTGCTCCGCCCGAAGGCCAGCCACCACCAAGGTCCCGAGCAGCGCCATGGCCGCTCCAAGATGGAGTACCACCGAGGCAGGTGGGAGCTCGAGCTTTACCGTTACCGCACCCAACGCCGCCACCGCGGCGAGTAAAGCTACGGCTAACAGAGCGGGTCGCACGGTGCCTCCCGGGCCAGAGCCGCCCGGCTGTTCTCGCTGGACGAATGCCAGCGTGGCCACCCCAACCACCAGAGCACTTACCGCGAGGGCCGCAACCCGGTGGCCGAATTCGATTACCGTGGCGAGGTCGGCGAGGGAGGGGATCACCCTTCCATTACAGAGTGGCCAGTCGTCGCCGCACCCCATGCCTGATCCCGTGATGCGAACGATGCCACCGAAGACGATCAGCAGGTACGCGAAGCCGGCCGCGATGTATGCTGTGTTTCGAATCTTTAGCATGTGTGCAAGGTGTTCTGCATGCGATGATTGGGCAACTGGGGGGCGCGCTCGTCGTGGGGTGGGTCGCGAGTCTCTAGGGGGAGAATAGTGGCACTCAACCGGAGTGCTATCTTCCCGTTATCCTGGTCGAGCACGGGCCGATGGACTGTCCTCAAAACCGAGTTGCCTTGTGACGTATGAACCTGCCTGGCGCGCGTACGCCCGCGCCGCTCTCGATGAAGACGACGCCCTCCACGACGTAACGACCCAGCTGCTGGGTGAGGCCGGCGATACCATTGTTGATGGACGCTTCGTTGCCGAGGCGCGATTCGTGGTTGCCGGTCTTCCGCTGGTCGAGGCGGTGTTCCGGGAAATGGACCAATCGAGTGCGGTCGTGCGTGACGTGGGAGAAGGGTCGTGGGCTGTTCCCGACGCTGTGGTGGCCCGCGTGCGGGCCCCCGCACGGGCGTTGCTCGCTGGAGAGCGTGTGGCGTTGAACTATCTCCAGCGGTTGTGCGGCGTCGCTACGGTAACGAGGCGCGCTGTTGAAGCCGTCGCAGGTACCGGTGCCGTTATCACAGACACGAGGAAGACGACCCCGGGCCTCCGCGATCTCGAGAAATACGCCGTCGTGGTGGGCGGCGGGGTCAACCACCGTCGCTCGCTCAGCAGCGCAGTCCTTTGGAAGGACAACCATTGGGCACTGATGCAAGCCGGTGGAGGCAAACTGGCGGATGTCATCGCGAAAGCACCCCCCGGCCTGGCCGTGCAGGTTGAGGTCGAAAGCGAGGATCAGTTGGAGATGGCGTTGGAGGTGGGCGCAACCCTTCTGCTCGCCGACAACCGAACCCCTGACACTATTGCCGCCTGGGTGCAGCGGGCCGGTGTGAACGTGGTTATCGAAGCCTCTGGGGGGATCACTCCGGAGACGGCAGGTGATTTTGCGAGGGCCGGTGCCGGACGGATATCCATCGGTGCGCTGACACACTCGCCGGATCCGGTGTCGCTGAGGTTGGATGTTGTTCTGCCGGGAGCGCAGTAAGCTCGAGGAAGGCGGCTATGTCCTAACGTGCTTCAACAACCACACGCCGACTGCTCCGAAGGCCACGTTTGGTGCCCATGCTGCCCAGGTCGGTGGAAGAACGCCGCTGGCCCCCACGGCCTCCGACAGTCGGATCAGGGTGAGAAACACCATGGTGGTTGCCAGGCTGACCGCCAGGCCGAAAGCCGTACCGGCACGTGGGGAGGTGACGGCAAGTGGAGCGCCGAAGATCGCGATGATGATGCACGTGAACGGAACCGCGAGCTTGAGGGCTTGCTTGACTTGCAGGGGTCGTCCGTCGCCACCCGACCGTTCGAGCGCTTCGATGTAGCGGCCCAACTCGGCGTAGCGCATCTCCCGGGGCTCCTTGGGCTCCGCCAGAAGATCTGTCGGGGCCTCCACGAGCTCCCGGTGTCGGAGCGAGTCGAAAGCAAAGGACAACTCGCTCGATCCCCAAAGAGTCCACGTACGTGCCGCGACGGCTCTGTACAACCAGCGTGGGGTAGTCCGCCCCGGTTCCTTCGCGCTCGAGCTGGAGGTTGCGCATGCTACTGGAGTTGAGGTCCAACGACCGTATCACGTAGACCCATCCTCGCTCGGCACGGTACACGAAGTTGTAGCGTGTCGTTTGAGAGCGCTGCTCCTTCTCGCCGAGCAACTCTGCTTGGCGCCTGGAGGCGGGCGGCGCGATTTCCACTAGTAGCAGAGCCAGGAAGGCCGCTACCACCGCGGCTCCAAGAACGGGAAGGATGAGC
>JBDHDY010000543.1:0-2698 GCA_039591275.1 Gemmatimonadota bacterium
CAGACGGTAAGCTTGGCGCTCATCTCACTGACCGAGAACAAGATCGTCATTCTGTTGATGATCAACGTTCTCCTGCTCGGCGTCGGCACGTTCATGGATATCACGCCGGCAGTCCTGATATTCACGCCAATCTTCCTGCCGGTCGCGGTGGAGTTGGGGATCGATCCAACGCATTTCGGCATCATTATGGTGTTAAATCTGTGCATCGGGTTGTGTACGCCTCCGGTGGGCAGTGTCCTGTTCGTGGGTGTAGGCGTCGCTCGCACGTCCATTGCCCGGGTGATCCCATCCCTTTTGCCGCTGTATGCAGCGATGATCATCGCGCTGCTGCTCGTGACCTACTTCCCGGCGCTGGCGCTCTGGCTACCGCGGGCGCTTGGGCTCATGTGAGGCCGCCTCGCGCGCCCACTGCCCCACCTGATTCCCCGGCCTTCTTGGGCCCCCGAGTGCCTCCGATTGGCCGGACCTGCCGCGCACCCCCAGCCCCTCATTGACAGTGGGCCGTCCGGGGGTACGTTCTCTTGGCTTACCTAGGTTATGACACGCTCCAAGGAGGTCGATATGAGGCCAGCTGTTCTCGCGTCGCTGACTGCCGCGATGGCCCTCGTCGTAGGCTGCGCACCACCGGAGGCGGCGTTCACAAACGAGGACGCGGCGACGATCAGGGCCAGTGCGGACACGTATGTGGAGCTGACACTCGCGGGGGATTTCGCCGCCCTGGCCGAGAGGTTCACGAGCGACGCGGTCGTGATGCCTCCCAACGCGGAAGCGGTTAACAGTCGCGCGGACATTCAGGCATTCCTCGAGGCTTTCCCGACGATCACCCAGTTCGTCTCGACCCCAGATGACGTGGGTGGCAGCGGGGACTGGGCCTACGCCACGGGAACCTATTCCCTGCTGGCAACACCTGAGGGGGCTGATCAGCCGGCTCCTGACCGTGGGAAATGGATGGTAGTGTTCGAACGGCAGGCGGATGGCTCGTGGTTAACCGCGGCGCAGATCTGGAACTCGGACCTGGCGCTTCCGCAATAAGACGGCCTTAGGGGCGTTGCACTCAACGCCCCTACACGTTAACAGGGTCGAAAACCCGAAACTGTCGGGCCTGGACTCTACGCGCGAAACGAGTTCCTAGACGGGAGTGTTTGCGCCGCGCTCGATTTCGCCGTGCGACTGCCCCTTTGTCAGCACTCGCTCGGCGAAGTCCACCCGCTCCTGCAACTCCAGGACGTCACCGCGCACCGAGCGGATCTCCTCCCGAAGTACTTCCACCGCCTCGGTGAGCTGCTCCACATCCTCGTGCCTCCCACTGTGCAAACGGACCTTCGCGTCCAACCTCATCTTCATCCCGATCAGGACGAACGTCCCGACGCCGAGCAAGGCGAGGAGCGGTGCTACGATCTCGAGGGCTTCTGGTGGCATGGTCGGTTCGTCTCCGGAAGCAGGGATGGCCCTCTTCACGCCGAGTGGCGAATTGACGCGTGGGTAAAGTAACGGAGGAGGGACCCGACGCAAAGCTGAGCGAGCCCGCACCGCGGGCGACCCGAGGCGGGAGCGCGTGCCGCCAGGGACGCGCTCAACCCCCGACACGCAAAAGGTCGAGGGCCGCACGGGCTACAGCCTGCTCCTAGTAGCGGAGGAGGGACTCGACCGCGAAGCGAGCGAGCCCGCGAAGCGGGCGACCCGAAGCGAGCGGACGAGCGCACGGTCGCGTCCGTGCGCTCGCTCAACCCCCGACACGCGAAAAGGCCGACGGCATCAACGATGCCATCAGCCTCTCCCAATAGCGGAGGAGGGACTCGAACCCCCGACACGCGGATTATGATTCCGCTGCTCTAACCAGCTGAGCTACTCCGCCGTATCAGCTGCCGGCTGCCAGCTTCCAGCTGCCAACTGAGTTCGCTAGAGGCTATAACCTAACAACTCGCAGTCAGACCCTAAAGCCTCCCCCCTCACCTCTCACCCCACACCCTACTCCCTACATCCTACACCCTACACCCTTCTTACTTCTCTACTCTATAAAGAATCTCCCCCGGCCTCAGCATCCCGAACGCCTCCCGCGCAACCCGCTCCTGTGCCGCCGGGTCGGTCTCGAGGGCTTCCGCCTCCTTTTGAAGGCTGTCAATCTCGAGCCGTAGCTGGGTGATGGCACCTTCCCCCGCACTCACCGACCGCTTGAGCTTCCACCAGTCGAAGGTGCTGTATTCGCCTCCGAGAAGACCGAAGACGATCCCGCCGACAATGACGGCCCACAACGCCAGCCGACCCCACCTCAAAATCGGTACAGGTCCGGGCCGGGGTAGTGTGCAAGGTCACCCAGCTCCTCGGCAATCCGAAGAAGCTGGTTGTATTTTGCAATGCGATCAGTGCGCGATGCGCTCCCGGTCTTGATCTGCCCCGCGCCGATCGCAACTGCCAGATCCGAGATGAAAGTATCCTCGGTCTCGCCCGAGCGGTGCGATATGACGATCCCGTAACCGTTCACTCGTGCCAGCTCGATGCACTGCAGCGTCTCGGTCAGCGTACCGATCTGGTTCAGCTTGATGAGTATGGCGTTGGCCGCCGCTTCCTCGAGGCCCCTCTCCAGCCGCTCGGGATTCGTGACGAACAGGTCGTCGCCTACGAGCTGGACCTTATCCCCCAATGCCTCCGTGATTGCCGACCATCCCGCCCAGTCGTCCTCAGCCAGGCCGTCCTCGAT
>JBDHDY010000544.1:0-4450 GCA_039591275.1 Gemmatimonadota bacterium
CTTCACCTCAATATCAACTAGGATGCCCTCCGGCGTGGCCTCGAAGACCACGTGATTGTCGACTTCGCGGATGACCATGCGCTCTATCGGTCCCTGGCCCTTTCCCCTCCCGCGGTTTCCGCGCCGGTAATACACCACCCGGACGTCGCCTTCCCGTTCAATCCGCACGACTTCGTACCCGTGGGCGACTAGGACCTCCCATGTGACTTCGATGGCTCGCTCGGAAGACACCCTGTGGCGCTTGGACTTTCCCTGGGAGAACGCCGCAGAGGTGCAGACTGCAGCGAGCGCCCCCAGTAGGAGCAGCGTCCGTAGGGGCGAGACTCGGATGACCATGCGTTTCTCCCTCAGTGGAGTGGACTGTCGCATGGAGTTGCAACATAGGACGGTTCTGGCACTATTCGGGGATCTAGATCACAAAATGGCCCTCAAGAAGCATGGACCTGACGGCGGCGTCGGACCTGGCACGGTGAGGCGGCCTCGTTTGTGATGTGGATCACAATCCGGCGGGATGAGATTTCCCGGATCAGGCGGTTCTCTTCCGGCGAGTCCAGAAGATCCGTACACCTAAGCTCATGACCACGAGTACGATGATCGCTTGGACGTTGAGCTCGGTTCTCCCGACTGCGAATGTCGCAACGACTGCCTTGAGCTTCTGTTCGTCCATCCACTGGGGCTGACTCGAGTGGAATTCGATGGCGTAACTGACGGTGTCGTAGGAGACTACGGCCTTGTACTCGAGGCTCGAGATCTTGCCCTTGTAGATCTGGGTCTCTACCCAGCCCCAGGCCGTGCGGTCGTCGATCCAGATGGAACCGATGGGCCCGTACTGCATGGAGCGTCCACCGTAACGGTCCGCTTGGGCATCGCGTGCCGCTTCAATCTGGTTGCGACCGCTGGGTCCGGCATACGTCGTGATGAAGATCGAGCTGTGCTCGTCGTCGTTCATGAGCCCCGAGAACCAGGCGCCCTGCCGTAGCTGTTCTCGTTGGGGGAAGACGTTTCGGCCCTGAGATGCATTAGCATCGTAGAGAAACCGATCAGGGGGGTCTTGAATCTGGGGACCCTCGAATGTCGGCCGGGAACATCCCGATGTCACGGCGGCCAGAGCGAAGGCGGCAACGAGCCACGATAGGTGCCGAGATCTCGGCCTGGGTGCAGTGTGGACCTTCATCTCCATCCCCTCGGCTCGGAACGTGGTCGGGTAAACTGCTCGTAAGGCAAGAATCTACGGTTCGGGCTACCAGTGCGGTGTGAAGTTGCGCACAGTCCGTGGCTGGTCCGTCGGATATCTTGCGGGACGGCAAAACCGACCTGGAGGTCGCATGTTTCAGCGGATAATTCAGCGGCGGGCTTCGTGGCTCTTTGGCGGTGTCATCCTCATCCTGCTGTGGTTCACGCTCGGCAAAACCGACGAGTCCGTTATCCTGATCGAGTTCGGCAAATACCCTCAGGAGTTTGAGGGACTGGAGGTAGTGATTGATGACGAGGTCGTCGGGACGCTCAAGCGTATGGGCGCACGGACACAGACGGGATTCTACGTGGAAGACGGGGACCACCAGGTCTGGCTCAAGCACCCGGAACTCCCGTCCGCACCGGCGCGGATAACGTCAGGATTTGGGGGCCAGCGGGTGATGCTAATAGCCGACTTCCAGCAGCGATACGAGGACGGGGAAGACCAAACCTATGTTGTGCTCGGCTGGTGACAGCGCCCGCATGACAGGCTGAGGACCCACGAGATTTGGCAGTTACAGATCAGCGAAAGGCGGGGCGCCACGGGCGCCCCGCCTTCGTTTCTAGTTTCCGGCGGAGAGCAAGTATTCCTTTATGTACCGGTTCCCTGTTCCGTCCAGGTTGCCTGCCAGGCGCGCTCGAGCCGCCTGATGAAATCCGGATAGACCACGCGCCTTCGGAAGGGGGTGATGAACCCCATGTAGTAAGGCGTGATCCAGCTGATGTCCTTGACGTAGAACGCCCAGTATAGACTGTAGCCATCTTCCGCCGGCTCCATGGCCCACAGCCAGAAAGCGTGCACGGTGCCGTTGACTATCTCGTAGAGCGCTTCGCGCTCGAAGGCGTACACGATGCGAAACGAGCTGTCGCCCATGCGAGTGCCAGGTTCTTCGAGCGACTCGCTCCGATCGGAATCGGTGAGACGCGTGACGTAGGAAGCATCGGGGTCGTGGTGTCCGTCATGGTCCCACCGAAAGACCGATCCCATGATCCACCGCAATCCGAGAAGCCCGACGACGATGGGGCTTGCTCGGCGGTACTCGCTGGCCGAACGCACCATATCGATGTCACGTAGCGTCCGACCGTCTCCACCGCCTCTGAGGTGAATGACCCATGAGTCGAGCAACGGAACGTCTGCCAGCAGTGAGTGAGCCCGAAAGTCTTTGGACTGGAGCTCTGTGAATGAAATGCGCATGGGTTGCTGTATAGGGAAGGTGTACAACACCCCCAGGTTGACGACGGCGGCCGTAAGGGCAGCCGTCCCCGACAAGATGAGTGCCCGACCTCGGCCGGTACCGCGAGTGACACCGGCGGCTCCGAAGGCGATTGCAGCCACACCGAGCACGGGGGCCATCGCCCCTGTGGCGATTATTGCCGGAGCGAGAAGCGCTCCACAGGTCACCCACGGTAGTAGCCGAACCCACGGTTTTGGGGACGTAGCCGTGACGAGAACGGCCAGCCCCAGCTACCGCAATGAGGGCAACGGCCACGCCGACTATGGCGAATGACATGCGAAGTGTGTGTTTCATGGAATGCCCCCTCTCGTGGCCGCGCCTGATTTTGTGCCGTGACGCGCGTTGATAAGTATCAAGACGACAATTAGGCCGGCCAATCCGATAATGCGATGGAGGACACCGAAGAGGATCAACAATGATCTAGCGATCGTGCTCATTACGTCTCTCCGAAAGAGACAGCGGCGCCTCGACGCGAGCGCCGCACTGATTATTCAACACTGGCGGCCCTACGAGCCGGTGCGGAGTAGCCTCCTTACCTTGCTTCCAATCTTGGCCGCACGCCTGATCTCCCGGGGCGACATATCGAGCATCTGCCGGCGCCACGAATCCAGCGTCTTGAAGAACTCGTGGAGGTTCACCAGTCGCTCCCGTATGTTCGCATCCTCGCTTCCCTTTTCACCGGCTTCGTCCACCAACGTTTCGAGTACGCTCAAGGTCGGCTCGATCTCCCGTTGGAAGCGCTGAGCAACGATGACCCGAAAGAGCTCCCACACATCCTGAATCGACTCGAAGTAATCCCGGCGATCTCCCAGGACGTGGGCCACCTTCACGATCCCCCAGGCCTGTAACTCCCTCAGCGAGGTACTGGCGTTCGACCGCGCGACCGACAGGGTCTCCGCAATCTCCTCGGCGTTGAGGGGGCGGGAGGTGAGGTAGAGCAGCGCGTGGATCTGGCCGACGGTACGGTTGACGCCCCAACGGGAGCCCATTTCGCCCCAGTGGAGGATGAAACGTTTGGCGGCAGGCGTGAGATCAGTCATTTGTACCTGTTATTTCTGTTAGAACAGAAATAACAGAAATTAGGGTAAATGTCAAGCCTGCGGGGATGGGGCGGCGGGTGGGGCCCGCCAGGTGGCTATCTTGCGTGCAGCGGCTTCGGATGCCGGCTGTGCCAGCAGGGGAAGAGCCTCGCGGGCCTTACGTGACCTGTGGCGCGCTTGTCCACGCCGCCCACGTGCAGCCACTTGCTGGTTCAGACAAGCGCAGCTGGCAGGTGTGGCCGCCACCATGTCACCGTCCAATGGGGCGCAATGGACTCGAGTGATCTGATCCTACAAGTGGGCTCGATGTTCGTCGGGGGGGCCGTGGGCGCGTTTGGTGTGCGGTTTCTGGTACGGCGGGCCGTCGCACGATCGTTCATCGGACGGTGGCGTTGGTGGGGTTTGTCGCTGTACTACCTGGCCGTCGCCGGCGTGGTCCTTGGTGGATTCTTTGGGATCCTCCGCATGGTGCTTGCCAACCCGGATGCCGGCGGCCCGCTCGACTCACCCTGGCTCTTTCTGGGATTCGGCGTGATCGTTGGGCTGCCGTTCACGCTTACGACCGTGACCGGAGTCTGGCGAGACGCCCGTGAGGCAAAAGCCCGCGGCAAGAAGACGAAAACAAGGCCTGCGACGCGGCAGGAGCGACTCGCATTCGCACAGGATCTCGAGCGACAGCTTAAAGAGTTCGCGGATCGCGACCGCCAGGTCGAGGTTCGACTGCGCAGGAGGGAGAGCGCTTGGTGAAGGCCCTGCGCGCGGATCTCCAAGCGCTCAACTTCCAGCGTGTCGAGGGGGAGGGAGAGCAGGGCAAATGGTGGGCGCCGGTGCAAGAGGCTCCCTAAACGCAATGACGCCACTGTCTGATCCAGAGTTATTGGAAGACCAGGTCGCCTATTATCGGGCGCGGGCCTCCGAGTACGATCAATGGTGGGGACGCAA
>JBDHDY010000545.1:0-4553 GCA_039591275.1 Gemmatimonadota bacterium
CCCCGCACGACGCGCACTCGGAACCCGACGCGCCGGAGGTCGCTGGCGATCTGCGATCTCGGGTACAAGCGAAGATGATGCGTTTCCTCTTGTCTTCGGTACAGCTCCCCGTCCTTGCGGAAGGAGGTGATGCGTCGCGTCAATATCCTCCGCTTTTGATTTTCTTCTGCGTGAACGAGGACCGCCCAATCCTCTCCCTCCGCTTGACTCTGTCGAGTACGTGCGCCGCTCAGACACCGGGGTTCGAGCAGGTCAAAGATGAAGAGACCATTGGGAGAGATGGCCTCGTACACTCGGCTGAACAGACGAGTCAGTTCGTGCCGGCCGACCTCGCTGTCAAACATGTAGTTGAAGCATTCGCCAAGCGAGGTGACGGCAGCGCACGGCGGCATCTCTATGCCGAAAAATGATCCGGTGCGGAAATCACCGCCCGGTACACGCTTTCGTGCAATGTTGATCATGGCGGGTGAGATGTCTACGCCTAGGACATCGTAACCTGCCCTGCGGAGCGCCAGCGCCCACAGGCCGCTACCGCAACCCAGATCGACAACGAGTCCGCCGGTGATCTTCCCCTCGCTGAGGATGTCAAGCAGAGCCGGCGCAGCCTGCCGGGCAAAGTCGCCAAACCCAACATCGTGGATGTGCGCAAGATCCTCTCGATACGCGCTCACAGTGAACTCGTCGCTGCCACACTTCTATGCTTAAGGAGCAGAGGTCCTTCGGAACAGGCTGTACTGGAACTGTTGTACGGCACCGCTTGGCGTGCGGTGGTCCTCGTAGAGGTGCGTGATCGCAGTCCAGCCGGACCCGAGTGCTTCTGCCAGGGATGCGGGGCTGTACCGCTGGACGTTGAGCCCGCTGCAGCGAGTGGGGCCCTGGGGCCCGAATGTTGCGATGACGGCGTGCCCATCTGGCGAGAGTGAGTTCTCGAGCGTGCGTATGTAAGCCTGCCGCGAATCGGGGTCGACCAAAAAATGAAACACGGCACGATCGTGCCACACGTCCCATAGGTGGGGCGATTCGAATTTCGTCACATCGGCTACAAACCACTCAAGGCCTTGCGCCGCTCCACCGAGGCGCGCCTTTACCTGAGTCAGCGCTGCCTTGGAGACGTCGAGCGCGCCGACGTGTGTAAAGTCGCGATCGAGCAGCTCATCGATCAAGCGTGACGCGCCAGCTCCCACGTCAAGGATTCGGGCGTGGAGATCGACACCCACCTCGTCGATGAGTTGCAGGGAGACTTCGGGACATGCTTGGAACCAACTGACTTCGTCGAGAGCCTTGGTGGCGTAAACCTGCTCCCAGTGATCCTTAGCGTCCATGGCGAGCCGCCGCGTGGGAGGAAGAGAAGTGTGCACGATTGGGAATCGTGCCACACGCAGCACCAAAGATGCAGAGCGTTCGTCAGGCTCGCTAGGCCATCCTTGTTTGCGCCTTTTGAAGTGGTGACACGAACGACTCGGGGCAGCTACCGCGCTGTGCCTGGTGACTTGGCGCGCACGCCCGCGGGCCCGACATACGTTATCCTCGCCCAATCTGGCCGCATGTCGAGTGATGGCAACAATGTCGCCTTCTTGTCTTGATAATCTTCCATCAACCGAAGGATCTCATTGAGGAGCCGGACGGTAGCAACGATATGCGGTCCTTTGTTGAGCATGACGCACTCGGCTCGCTCGGCCAAGACCACGTCGGCGATTTCGGCGCGTGTCGGTAGGCCCTTCTTCGCCAGGCCTTCCAGAACCTGGGTCGCCCAGACGAGGGGCACATGGGCGGCCTCGCACATCGACATGATCTCTTCCTGTATCTTGGCGAGATACTTCCACCCGACCTCCACCGCCAAATCTCCACGAGCCAGCATCACTCCGATGGGATAGTGTCGCATAGCTCGCAGCAGGATATCCGGTAGGTAATGGTAGCCGCTCATTGTCTCGATCTTGAGAATGATCCCAATATGCTCCGCGCTGCGCGTCTCAAGTTCGGCGAGAAGCTCATCCACATCGTCAGGCCGATTCACAAATGAGAAGTTTACGATGTCAGCCTGGCGCACGACGAATTCGAGATCCGTGCGGTCCTTTTCCGTGAGTCCGCTGATCGTGAGCTGGCTTCGGGGAAAATTGATTCCCTTGTGGGCCTTGAGGCGCGTAGTACCACCGCGGGCGTAAGTGATGTCCACCTCCAGCGCATCGTCGCATACCTCCCGAATCACGCCGTGTATCTTTCCGTCGTCGAACGAAATTGGGTCGCCAGCTCGCACCTGCGTGAACACTTCGGGGAGCGTGCAGGCTACGAATGCGCTGCGCACGACGTTTCCATCGGCATCCAGCTCGGCAGGCATCCCCGGTCGCTGATCGCGAGTGAGACGTAGCGCGTCGCCGGTCCTGAGGATCAACGCCTGAGCGACGTGCGGCAGCTCACCCACCGGGGCGGTGCGGTTTTCCAAGGGCACGTCGCGCTGCAGAGTCAGGAGAATCCCGCTTGTCACGTAAGCGGAGTCGTCGCACACTGCCCATGCCCCAGCGGCCTCGGTTTCGCGGACGGTCAGCGTGCATAGCCTCTCCCGAGTGTCTTCGAAGGTGATGGCGTCGCCAACTGCGAGGCATGCAACCCACTCGGCAGGCACTGGCAAAAAGGTGTACTTCTCGCCGCTCCCCCTGTGAGTGTCTTCTGTGCCAAGCCAGATCTTGGGACGCTGGGCGTCGCCAACTGCGAGGCATGCAACCCACTCGGCAGGCACTGGCAAAAAGGTGTACTTCTCGCCGCTCCCCCTGTGAGTGTCTTCTGTGCCAAGCCAGATCTTGGGACGCTGCACCACGCGACCCAATAGATCTCGCTCTGGCTTCAGCCGAACGACCGCCGGCCCGGGAACGAGATCACCGGTGCGGATCTTTGGGCCACCCAGGTCCGTGGAGATCTTACAGCTCCGCCCGGTTTTCTCTTGAGCTTGCTGGATGTGATTGGCGATGCCGGCCCACACCGTCGAATCGTCCTGGCCGCAATTGACGCGCGCGACACTCATCCCCGCCTCGATCAATGAGCTCGTAATCGTCGGGTCGTCAGCGGCCTCTTTGGGCATAGTTACCATTATGCGGGTTGCGGCACCCTCGAGCTTCTCTCCCAGCAGCTGTTCGGTGTTTGTTTTGATTTGCTCCTTGCCGTCGGGTATCGACACAACGGGCTTTGGGATGTTGCGCTGCCGGATGCCGGCCAACGCATGCAAAATCGTGCGCACGGCTGCAATGCTCGCCATAACGTGGCTCTCCACGTCACCGAGCTGCGAGGCTCCCTTCGCGTCAAGCTTGGTCTGGAGTTCCCTCAGATCGTGGCGTCGCAAGGCGAGATAATGAACGAGATTGGCCGCGCTTGCCCGGTTCTTGGGGTGTACCGCATCTAGGTAATGCCGATACCGCTCCTCGTACTCTTCTGTTGTCTCTCGGATAGAGTCGAGCTGGTCGATGAGCGGCGATAGTTCAGATTTGCTCTTCATGGTGGGCCTTCGGAGCGTTGACTGATGACTGGAAAGCGTGCTGCCGTCAAATCTACCGCGCGGATCTGACGTCCGGCAGGCCGGATTGGTGTCACGGTGCGAGCCGGGAGAAACCGACGGATACGGTTGAGTGGACGAAAACGCTGGCCATAGTCGCACGTGGCTCCCGTGGAGCGGTTTGTCGTCGCCGGTCCCCCCGGTACTCACGTGATCTTTGAGACAGTTACGCCTTGACTCTGTACCATGGTACGGGCAGTAGATTTCCTCGAACCACCTCGCAACCAGGAGATGAGCCGTGGAAACAGAAGGCATCAGGGCGGGGCCGGTGGGACGAGTTATGCGCTTGCTGGTTGGCGTGTTGCTGCTGACCGAGGGGGGACGACATCTCCTGGGGAGCAACGTCGCGCTCGTGGCTATGACGGCAGCAGTTGTGGTGGGCGAGTTCTTGCTCTACGCGGTGATGCACGTGGTCATCGTACGGTTCTTCCCCGGAATCAACCGCTGGGTCGGCGCGATTTTGGCAGTAACCCCGGTGTTTCTGGTGTTCGTTTTCAGCGACGCGCCGGGCAAGCTGGGCACGTTGCTGTTCGTTGGGATCTCCCTGTTGTTTACGGCCCTACGGAATGACGCGGGCTGTGAGGTGATGACGCTGCCCGGCATGGTGTTTGGCCGGCGGACTCATTTGGTCTGTATCGCCTTCTCGCCGCTCGATTGGGCCGAGGAGCGGATCTCCGGGCGGCTGCGCCGTCCCAAGTCAGGCCACGAATGACACCAGCGGTGGGCTGTTGCAGTGTGTATCGTACTTCCGGCTGTGCATTCTGATTCTCCCCAAACCCCCAGAGCGGCTCATTTACATCTGTCGTCAACTGACCGGCCGGTCTGATCGAACACGCTAAGGCTTGGTGCTGCCAGGTCAAGGTGCACTCTGTCATTAGGCCTCGGCACCGCGGCGCCAGCCGGAACTCTCACCGCAAGGGTGTCAACACCGGCTGCGTCACGTCCCCCTCCCGCTGACCCATCCACAGGAAGTGATGTCTCTAGCAGCACTACGTACTCGTTGCCTAGCGCC
>JBDHDY010000546.1:0-2683 GCA_039591275.1 Gemmatimonadota bacterium
CACTCCCGCCCGCGTAAGAGCTTAACGTGCTCGGCTTCAGGCTTCGTCGGTCGGCGTCGCATGCTGGCGATCATACGGGTTGAAGGGCGCGCGGTCGCGCATCATGTTGATCGTGTCGGCGGGCGCGACGTGTGTGAGCGTCCGATGAACCCCACCTAGCGATCGACGACACGCGTGCGCAGAATGCTCGGCGGGAGGTACCGGGCATGACGAAGCGGCAAGGAGCTGGGAGACGAAGTGCGCGCGCGGTAGAAATGGGCAAAGTGCTTCGAGAGCTCGAGCAGAGCGGGCTAGCTTTGGCCGCGTTTGCTCGAAAGCGGGGGATTCCAGTGAGCACCTTGACGTGGTGGCGGTCTATGCAACGACGGGGAAAGACATCGAGCCGACGACGCCAGCGAGGAGGACCGCCACGGTTGGTAGAGGTGATCGGTACGAGTCGGGAGGCTGAGCGATCGGGAGCTGGGTTCGAGGTAACGCTAGGGAGCGGACGTAGGGTGTGGGTGCCGATGAAATTCGATGTGGAGGCGTTACGGACATTGATCCGGGCGCTCGAGGCACCGTGCTGAGCCTTCCGCCATCGGTCCGGATCTTTGTTGCGGTGGGGGCCACCGATTTGCGCAAGTCGTTCGACACGCTAAGCGTGTTGGTAAAGGAAGTGCTGAGACAAGATCCGTTATCGGGGCACCTCTTCGCGTTCTTCAATCGGCGAAAAGACAGGGTGAAGCTTCTGGTTTGGGATCGGAGTGGATTTTGGCTGTTTTACAAGAGATTGGAGGAAGGAACATTCAGCATCCCAGGAACGGGCACGAGCGTGGAGATCTCCGTGCGAGATCTGCTGCTGGTACTCGAAGGGATTGAGTTGACAGCGGTACGGCAGCGACGGCGGTACAGAGCAGAGGCCATCAGGACTTGACTTTACGAGCTAGTTTGCTATAAGGATGATGTCGTGTGAGGTTGTGGTGTGGCGGACCCAGAACGAGAGTTACTGCACGGGCTGATCGAGGAGCTGCGGGAACAGCTGCGGACAAGCCATCGTGAAAATGAACAGCTCCGCCACCAGGTGGACCAACTCGTGCGTCGCCTCTACGGTCGCAAGACCGAGCGCGTAGACCCTAACCAGGGAGAGCTCGATCTCGGAGCAGATCCCGAGAACACCGCGAAGGAAGAGGCAAGCAGTGCTCCCGAGACAGAGAAGGAGTCCGAATCGACGAGAGAGAGCAAGCGGCGAGGACGAAAGAAGCTGTCGAAGGACTTGCCACGCAGGCGGATCGTTCTGGAACCTGAGCCGGAGGAGCTTGTCTGTGAGCGCTGTGAGTGCGAGAAGACCCGAATTGGCTCAGACATCACCGAGGAGCTCGAGTACGAGCCGGCGGTAATCTACGTTAACGAGTACGAGCGACCAAAGTACGCCTGCCATCGCTGCGAGCAAGGCGTGGTGCAGGCAGAGTTGCCTGCCCGGCCGATCGAGAAGGGACGACCCGGGCCGGGGCTTTTGGCCCACGTGGTGGTATCGAAGTACAGCGAACACCTGCCCCTGTATCGTCAGGAGACCGTCTTTCCTCGCTCGGGCGTCGAGATCTCGCGGCGTACGCTTTGCGACTGGGTGAGAGCGGTGGCAGATCTGGGCGAGCCAATCGTCAATTTCATGAAGAAGGAATCGGTACTCACCTCCAAAGTGATCCACTCCGACGATACGCGCATAACCGTTCAAGATCCCAATCACCCAGGCGGAAGCCGCACAGGTTACCTCTGGGTGTACGGCGGGGATCAAGAGGATCTGGTGTACGACTTCACGCCGAGCCGATCACGAGATGGGCCTCTCTCATTTCTGGGTAACTACGAGGGGTATCTGCAGGCAGACGCCTACTCGGGATACGACGAAGTGTTCAAGACGGGTCGAGTGATCGAGGTTGGCTGCTGGGCTCATGCGCGCCGATATTTTTTCGAGGCGGTGAAGACGGCGCTTGAGCCTGCGACGGAACTCCTGGCACAGATCCGACGTCTGTACGCTGTGGAACGTGCAGCAAAGGATCTTGACGCCAATACACGACGAGAACTACGCCAGGAGAAAAGCGATCCGATCTTGAAGCAGGTCGAGGAGACGCTCGAAGAGATCGCGGGACGACATTTGCCGAAGAGTCCGATGGGGGAAGCCATCGGGTACGCGCGGCGACAGTGGCGCGCCCTCACCCGGTACGCCGAGGACGGCGATCTCGAGATAGACAACAATGCTTCAGAGCGGGCGCTCAGGATGGTGGCCGTTGGACGCAAGAACTGGATGTTCGTAGGCAGCGACGCTGGCGGACATCGAGCCGCGATCCTCTACTCGCTGATTGGCACGTGCAAGCGAATCGGCATCGACCCGTTTGCCTACTTGCGTGACGTTATCGCCCGAGTGTCGACCCACCCGATGCGACGGATCGCCGAGCTCACCCCTCGAGGCTGGAAGGCCGAGCTTGCTTCGGCTGCTGCGCGCTGAGCATTCGGTACGCACCCGGCGCACTCTCTTTTCCTATAAACGCACTCTCAAGAACTGTGCCCAACTGGCACGGTATCAGGGGTGTGGTTCATCTTACGGTTACCGAAATGTCACTGTTTGTCACTCAAAACGTCAAACGGTTTGACGTTGATAGAAGCGGGGTAGGGGAGAGTCTCGGCTGCGCCTAGATCGAGGCGATCACAA
>JBDHDY010000547.1:0-2679 GCA_039591275.1 Gemmatimonadota bacterium
TGCGCGCGATGCGGGTATTCTCACCCTCGTGGACGGCGCCCAGAGTTTCGGGGCGGTAAAAGTGAACTTGCACGAGATGGGGTGCGACTTTTACACGGGAAGCGCCCACAAGTGGTTCGTGGGTCCCAAAGAGGCAGGTGTCCTATATGTGCGAAGGGAACGAGCAGCCGACCTCTGGGCAAGCGATGTGGGAGTCGGGTGGCAGAGCGCGGTCGATAGCGGGGCACGGAAATTCGAGACGCTCGGTCAGCGGGATGATTCGGCAGTGGCGGCGATGGGCACGACAGTCGATTTCCACAACACAATCGCTCCGGAGCGAATAGAGTCACGAATCCGCGCGCTCGCTTGGGCCTTGAAGAAGGGCCTGCAGGATCATATCCCCGGCATCAAGATCCATACTCCAATGGATCCCGAGTTCAGCGGCGGAGTCGTTGTGGCGGGCCCGCCGGGAATGGATGTACCGCAAGCGTACGAGAAGTTGTATCGCGAGCACCACATTGCGGGTGCCGCCCGGGGTGGGGAGTTCACGGGCATTCGCTTGTGCCCGCACATCTACAATACGATGGAGGAAGTTGAGCGCGTCGTGGAGGTGCTGAGTGGTATGAGTTGAGGGAGAAGTGAGAAGGGAGAAGGCCCCGCCCCACCCCTAGGGGAGTGGTGGGGGGCGGGGGGACGGGCCCTCTCACATCTTACTTCTCACCTCTAACCCCCTTCTCCCGCGCGGTCTTTCCAAGCGACACCACTAGTTCATCTACCGTGAAGCCCAACACAGTGCCTTCGGCGATCAGACTGTCGATGTACGGCTGCAATCGGCGGCGACGTTCCTCTAGCAGCATGCCGGGTGGCGAGACTTTCACGAACGTGCCACGTCGCGGGCTACTTTCCAGGAGCCCCCGCTGCTCGAGCTCGCGATACGCTCGGGCCACCGTATTGGGGTTGATGACAAGGTCAACGGCGAGTTGGCGCACCGTGGGCAACTTGTTGCCGGGTTTGAGCACCCCAGTCGTGATGGCATGTTTGATCTGCCGAATCAATTGCCGATAGATGGGCTCGCCCGACTCCGGGCTCACATGGAACACGCAGGTTTCCTGGCAAGAGTGTTGACAGTGGTCAACATTGTACTACGATCGTAATACATTAGCCCGGGAGCCGTCAAGGAATGGGTCTGTGTCTATCGTGATCGCACTTTCTGGACTTGCCTTGCACCCCTCGGTGGAGGCGATTGTGGCTGAAGAAGACACGTTCCTGGTTCTGAGTGCCGATCCGAAGCCGCGAGAGACCCACGAACGACCCGAACGTTTGCTGGCTCATGCTCGTGAGATCGAACCGGTGGCTCCGGGGACGGTGCTAGTGCGGGAGGGCTCCCCGCGGCGATTCCTTGCCATCGTGCACGATTTGAATGAGGAGCCATCGTGGAAGGAAGAATGGGTGGAAGACACCCTGCGAGAGATCTTGCGGAAGGCCGAGGAACTCGGACTCGAATCAATTGCCCTCCCGATGCTCGGCACGATCCACGGATCCCTGGAGCCCCGCCGTTTCGCAGAGCTACTCAAGAAGACACTCCAAGACACCCCGCTCACACACCTCACCACAATCTGGCTGATGGCAAGCGCGGCGTCGGTGCATGAAATCTCCGAAGTTCTGAGCGAACTCGACTGCGACATACGCAACTGAGCGATCAACCCACCCCCCCCTCAGTTCTGAGTTATTTGATCGAAGGTCTGGTTCATGATCGGATACTGCGACCAATCGCCGAAGTCAAAATGCCACCACTCGAACTCGTACACTCGAAATCCCTCTGCCTCCATTGCGTCCCGCAGCAGATCCCGGTGCCAGCGCTGCAGCGATGTGCCGCCGACGTAGTCGGCAAACGAGCGATCCGAGAACTCGTCATATCCACCGACCATCCCGATGGGTTGTCCCGTGCGAGTGTCGTACAACGTGAGATCGACGGCTGCACCGCGGTTGTGGCGTGATCCACTGGCGGGATCAGCGACGAAGATCTTCTTGTCCTCGGGGGTCGCGTCCCAAAACATCTTCGTGACGTACCACGGCCGGTACGCGTCATGGATCAACAGACCGTATCCTCGTCGCCGCAATGAACGGTGAGCTCTGACCAAGGCCTCGGCGGCTGGCTGCTGCATGAAGGCCCTCGCCTCGTCGTAGAAGACCGACTGCATGAAATTGTTAGTAGTGGCATACCGGATGTCATACTTGATAGTAGGATCGAGCGTTCGGAACTCGACTAGGGCCGGATCTCTGAATTCACCTGCTTCGTTTGGCAGGCTTGCTGTCAGCGCCTCACGGCGGAGCTCCTCCACGGGACGAACGGGCTCGATCGTAAAAGTGACCCCGGCCTCCGTGCCAACTTCCCGCCGCGCAAACATCACACTCGCAGCCGCCCACCGTTTCCAGCAAGGTTGACGGGAGATCGTTGTGACCATCGATGAGCGGTACCTGCACGAGCAGCGCTCTGGCCCGGCTGAGCAGCTCCGGATCCGGGTCCGGCCAGGACTCTTGGGCGTTGGTGGAATAGACGAATCCGAGCATCATTACAACCAGCAACCATCCGCTACGTCGCATGTTTGCACTCTCCGGATATCGGTCCGAACGCCTCGCTGCGAGGGCGATTTCTTCTGCGTCTATTAGCTCGCACGGCGGCGCAGCGCAACCGCTCCT
>JBDHDY010000548.1:0-3375 GCA_039591275.1 Gemmatimonadota bacterium
ACGCAGTTGACTCGCAGGCAAACCGTAGCGCGGCCCCTCGTGCTGGGCGTCTGCGCATTAGTCCTGGCTTGCTCGGGAGGCGGGGAAGGACCCCGCGAACCGGCAGCTCCGCCGACAGGGTCGTATGAAGACTTCACCCCGGAAGAGCTGGTACGGGTTTTCGATCTTCGCGAAAGTGATGTTCCAGTCCGCGAGCTACCGGGGTGGGCTCCCCCCGAGAAAGTGGTAGTCGTGGTTCCCGAGGAGTGGGATCGACGCGACGCGCGGATGGCGTTCCTGCAGGAAATCGCTCCCGGGGTCGAGCTCATCCCTGTCAGGAATCGACAAGATGCTGTCGATCGAGGTGTGCTGGCCGACGCGCAGGTGGTACTGGGACTTGGATGCTCAGCGAGTACTGTTTCGGCGATCGGTCCGGAAGTCCACTGGATTCAGTCGGGTAGCGTCGGGGTAGCGGGATGCTTCACGAGCGGCACGCCGCCGGGAGAGACCAACCGGATTCTCCGGGAACGCAACCTCGTGGTCACCTCGATGCGTAGCATGACTGCACGGGCCATTGCCCAGCATTCTCTTACCATCATGCTCTCGTTGATCGGCGGTATGGACATCCATGGTGAGAGACAGCGGAACCACGTATGGGGGAGAACGCAGACAGACGTGGTGAAGGACAAGAACCTGGATATGGAGTTCCAGGATCAGACGTTGTTGGTTGTCGGGCTCGGGAGCATCGGTACCGAAGTGGGTCGACTGGCTCACGCCCTGGGGATGCGAGTGATCGCGACTCGGAACAGCAGTAGGTCCGGGCCGGCTTTTGTCGACTACGTGGGCCTCTCGGATGAGATGTACGAACTCGCTGGTCAGGCCGATGTGGTGTACGCTGCAGTACCGAACACTCCGGACACACAGGAGATGTTCGATGCGAGGTTCTTTGACGCGATGAAAGAGAGCGCCTACTTCGTCAGCATCGTGCGGCTTCCGGTCGTGAACTGGGACGATTTGAAGGATGCGCTCAGGTCAGGAAGCATCGCGGGGTTCGGGGCTGACGACTTGCCTCAGAGTGACTTCGAGCTCTGGGACATGCCCCGTGTCATCATGACGCCGCATGTCTCCGATTACTCCAACCGATACCGAGACAATCAGTTCCTGCTGTATCGCGAGAACCTCCGCCGTTATGTCGCGGGCGATAGAATGCTGAATGTAGTCGACCTCCAGCGTGGGTACTGAAGCTTCGACCGCTCATCATCACACGAAACGAACGGAGCATAGCTCCGTTCGTTTCTCCAGAATGGACCCGCTGATCCGGCTTGTGCTTCGGCGTTTGCCGGTTATTGCTCTTCGGCGGCGTGTGCCCTCAAGATCCTCTCGAGCTCGGCGACGTAGTCCCGCAGCAAACCCTCCAGCTCTGTAAAGCGCTCGTACGCATCCCGTCCCGGCTCCTGATCGGCCTGATTCAGGTTGCTGTACAGATACGAGAGCTGAGCCACGAGCATTGGAGTGGGATATGCGTAGCCGTCCGCCGTCTCGAGCTTTGCCAGCAGGTCGGCGAGCTGTTGGTCCATCGGCAAGCCCTGCTCGAGGTCTTCGCGGGCGTTATTGATCCTGTACACGGCCATCCGAGCCTCGCTGAGCGCGTCCCTCACCTCAATGCTCAAGGCGAGCTGGCGGGCCATGTCCTGGGGAGTGACGCCGTCCGCGATGACTCGAGGATCTGCCTTCAGCGTGAATCGCCGCGTCTGGCTCTGGCCGGCGACCGTGAGCCTGGCCTGGTACGATCCCGGGACAGCATGTGGACCCTGTGTGCCAGACCGCTCCACATTCTCGGACCATGCTCCGGCGTGCCGCATGTCCCATATGAAGCGGTGCATACCCGCCCCGTCCTCCAGCCTGGGGGTGCCAACCCGTTCGAGGTGGAACCCCCGCATGCCGGGCTCCTCCGGGAGGACCGTGGTTTCGCCAGGGGCCTCGCTCGAGAACCCGCGAATCAGGTTGCCGCTCTCGTCCAGGATATCGAGCGTTATCTCCCCGGCGCGCTCAGTGGCCAGATAGTAGTCGATCACCGCGCCGGGAGGCAGGTACTCTGGATCTCCAGGAGACCGTGCCCCCCTTCCACCACCTCTTCCGTAGCGTAGGCGGTAGGCACCACGCGGCGCAAACAAATGGCTATCTGACGAAGCGATCTCGTCCGTGAGTTGATGCAGCGGCGTGAGGTCGTCGAGAATCCAGAATGAACGGCCCATCGTAGAGATTACGAGATCTTGCTGGTGGACCTTGATGTCCGAAACAGGCGTGGCCGGAAGATTCTGTTGTAACGACTGCCAATGCGCACCGTCGTCGAACGAGACATACACCCCGAATTCGGTGCCCGCATACAGCAGTCCTTCTCGGTCGGGATCCTCGCGAATTACCCGAGTCGGTGAATCAGCCGGAATGCCGTTCGTACCCGTTGTCAGCTTCGTCCAGGTCTGGCCGTAGTCGTTTGTCCGGTAAATGTGCGGCGAGAAATCACCGAGTTGGAACCGCAGGACCGCGACGTAGGTTTTGCTGGCACTGTGGGGCGAGGCCTCAATTGTCTGAACCCGCCCGCCGGGCGGCAGGTCAGGAGGCGTCACGTTGTCCCAGGATCGTCCGCCGTCGCGAGTCAGGTGGATGGGTCCGTCATTAGCCCCCACCCAGATCACGTCTCGCTCAAATGGCGATTCCTGCACGTCGTAAAGCGTGCTGTAGAACTCCTCGCCGGTTATGTCGCGAGTGATAGGGCCGCCGGACACCATTTGCGTCTCGGGAGTGTGAGCAGTCAGGTCCGGTGAGATCGTCTCCCATGTCACGCCCTCGTCGGTCGTCTTGTGCAAGAACTGCGAGGCATGGTACACCACGTTGGGATCGTGCAGCGATACCACTATCGGCGAAGTGCGCTGGAAGCGGTAGCGGAGCTCGGCCGTGTTGTGACCGTACATGTTGGCCATGCCGACGTAGTATTGCTTTTCCTGACCCGTCGTTTGGTTGTACCGGCCAAACCGTCCCTTGCAGTTGGAGTACACGATGTCCGGATTGCCCGGCTTTGGTACGGCAGGGCCCGGCTCGCACCCGCCGATGGCCATCCAAAAGGCCGTCGGCCCTCCCGGCCGCGAGATCGGCGGAAGGCTCGGCACCATGATCGTGCTGTTGTCTTGCTGGCCCGCGTAGACCCAATAGGGGAACCGGTCGTCGATGTCTACCTGATACAGTTCGGCGGTGGGTTGGTTTGATTGGGTCGACCAGGTCTGTCCGCCATCCCGCGTGACGTTCACCCCGCCGTCGTTGGATTGGATGAAGAGGTTCGGGTCGTTGGGATTGATCCACATGTCGTGGTTATCGCCATGCGGCACGGGGATCCGGATC
>JBDHDY010000549.1:0-4091 GCA_039591275.1 Gemmatimonadota bacterium
GCTCGACATCTCGTTCGAGCCGTTCGTGAGAATCCGCGGCCGCAGTCCCGAGAACAGAGCGAAATACGGGTCCGACGACATTGTCATCAGGCCGGGAGATGTTCTGCACTGCGATGTCGGGTTGAAGTACTTGCGCTATAACACAGACCATCAGGAGATGGCCTACGTCCTCCGAGTCGGCGAGACGGACGTCCCCGAGACCTTCAAACAGCAGTTAGTCGAGGCGAACAGGCTACAGGACGTGTTTGTCGGAGAGTTCAAGACGGGGCTGACCGGCAATGAGATGTTGCACAACATGCTCACGAAGGCCCGTGGCATGGGAATCCCCAACCCCAGGATCTACTCGCACTCGTTGGGGTATTTTCTGCACGAGCCGGGTCCGCTGATTGGCCTCCCATGGGAACAGGTGAGCAACCCCGGCAGGGGTGACGTTGGGCTCGTTCCGATGAGCACGTTCACGGCGGAGTTGAGCGTCACGGTTCCCGTGCCGGAGTGGGGTGGTGAGGAGTTCCGCATGCCTCTCGAGCAAGACGTGGCATTCTTGGGCGACCGAGCGGTCTTCCTGGATGGGCGCCAGACGAGGTTTCACGTGATAAGGTGATGAAGAGTGAGAAGGGAGAAGGTGGGAGGGGGAGCGCCTCGGCGACAGTCGGTTCGCCGAGCCTGTCCTGAGCTTGTCCCGAGGAGTGCTCCAACAGAGCACGTCACGAGGGGCACGTCGAAGGGCCGCGAGTTCACTCGCGGTATCTAGACCGAGGGTCCGCTACCGCTTGACGGGGTCCGCTACCGCTTGACGGTGTGGATAGGGCGGCCCGATATTGAGTTGTGACGCCCCTGCTCTGGTCGATGGATGAACCCGACCTCCACGTCCGGAGCTGCGGGGCCCAACTTGGAGTTCAGTTTTGGACGAGTGTCCCCGTTGCGACATGCCGATTGTCGCCAACGCGCACTACTGCCATACGTGTGGTGTGAATTTAACCGCCGCGGTGAGTGGGGAGTATAGGCTGTACGACGTGGAGCGGTTCTTCAATTACGCGCTGGACATGCTCTGTATCGCTGGGGTGGACGGGTTCTTCAAGCGGGTCAATCCTGCATTCGAGAAGGTGCTGGGCTACTCGCCCAAGGAACTGTTGGGCAAGCCGTTCGCAGACTTCATCCACCCCGAAGACCGCAACGACACGGTCGCTGAAGTCAGCAAGCTCGCCTCGGGCGCGACCACCCTCTCGTTCATCAACCGCTATCGCTGCAAGGACGGGAGCTACAAACGGCTGCACTGGACGTCGTACCCGGAGCAGGGTACAGGACTGCTGTACGCGGTGGCGCGCGAGGTGCCGTAGATGACGCCGAGACCAGGGCGACCCTTGCCCTGAAGGGCCCTTCGCGACGCCGTGGCCCTGAGGAGCACGCCGAAGGCGTGCGTCTCGAAGGGCCCGGATGTCAACCTAGGGATGGCGCGTCGTAGCCCCCTACCCCCACACCTCTGCGAATACCCTGAGAAAGTTCTCGCCTAAGATTTTCCGCACGTCCTGATCCGAGTCTGGCCAACAAACGCTCGGCCACGTTGACGATCTCCGCGTAGTCGCTGTAACCCTCGACGTTTCTGAGCGGAGATCTAATGTCGGAAGTGACGTGTTGGTCGTACTGCGCGGTGTAGTTGAGATAATTCGGAGCGCCCCAGGGATCGTGCACGTGCGCGGGATAGGTACCGATCGACATATCGGTACTGATGCCGACGTTGTCGGTGTTTCCAGCGAGCTGCGCCACGTAGTCGATGTGCTCGATGAACTCGTCCAGCGTGGGACGGTGAGTGGTGTTCGGCTTCATGACGAGCGGTCCCCAGGACACTAGACCGATCACTCCCCCGCGAGAGATGCAAGCACGGATCTGCTCATCGTCGATGTTGCGTGGGGTCGGCACGAGCACATCGGGATTCGAATGACTGAAGATGCATGGATGCGCGCTCAGATCCATGATCTCCAACGTGCTGCGCCGTCCCGTGTGGGTGCAGTCCAGCACGATGCCCACGCGGTTGCACTCCTCGACGACGCGTCGCCCCAAGAGCGAAAGCCCACTGTCCGATCGGTCAATGCACCCCCCGGCGAGCTGGTTGTTGGCGTTGTACGCGAGCAGCATCATGCGCAGCCCGGCCTCGTGGCCTGCCTGAATACGATGCAGCTCGTACCCCACCCAGTCCCCGTCCTGTGCCGCGAGCAGCAGTCCCGCCTTGCCTTCGCGCTTGGACCGCCGAATGTCATCCACCGTCTTGACGACCAGGAGGTCGGGATGTTCCCCCGCGATACCCTGGAAATACATGAGCCCCTTGAGCGCAGTCGCCATGTCCGCGTGGGGATCCCATGCGGTGACCGCGTAGGTAGTGACCCCGTGACGATGTGCGAGGTGAAAGTCGGCGTCAGGCCACATCTGCATGCATGTGTCGATGTAGATGTATGGGTGATCTCGCTCCAGAATCGAGTGCACTGCCTTACCCGACGGGCACTGTTCCTGGGCGCCGGCTTCGGTGGAGAGCGCTGACGCACCCACCCCGGCAATGGCGGCGCTCTTGAGAAAATCTCTGCGGCTGGTCGTCATCGGTCGGTCTCCCATAGGATTCGAGGCGAATATATGGCGCCGGCGGCAGCATGCGAAGGGCGTAGGGCCGGTAAATCGCAACCAGCGGAAGCTGTTGAATGACAACAAGTTAGGGTTCTCACGGTCGTCTGGTGATCAGGCGGTCTGTCGGTTTCAGGGCTGACTGCACATAGAAAACCCGAGTGACCTTGTCGCAAAAGCCCGCTCCCTCCATCTTTGCCACCCGGGAATGAGACAGCACCAACCAGCATGAATGGACCGAGCCGCCCGAGGAAGCGCACGCAGGTTGGGGCGCAAGGCTCACGCAAAGTGAGTGTGCGGCGCAGGACCCTAAGGAAAGGCGAACACGTGATGACCCGCAAATGCCCGCGAGGATATGCTGCATTCAGCGCACGCTGGATCCTACCGATGCTACTCTTGTTGGGATCGGGAGTTGCGTCGTCGCCACTGTCGGCGCAACACAGGAAGGTCGGTGACGTGGAGTTTGCGAACTCCGGCTCGGCCGCGGCGCAAGACGCTTTTCTTCACGGCCTGGCGCTGCTCCACAATTTCGAGTACGTGGATGCGGCCCTCGCCTTTCGCGAAGCCCAAGCCATAGACCCCGGGTTTGCCATGGCCTACTGGGGTGAGGCCCTCACGTACAATCATCCGCTGTGGGCGGAGCAGAATCGCGACGCGGCGTTGACCGCCCTGGAACGGCTGGCCCCGACCGCTGCCGCACGCATCGTGAAGGCGGGGACGGAGCGCGAGCAAGTGTACCTGCGTTCGGTAGAGGTCCTCTATGGACCCGGTGATAAGATGGAGCGGGATCGACGCTACGCCGACGCGATGCACGAGTTGCACACGCAGTATCCGGATGACGCGGATGCCACCGCTATGTACGCACTGGCGTTGATGGGCACGGCGCACGAGGGGCGAGATTTCGCAATCTACATGCGCGCAGCAGCCGTGGCGGAGCCGGTGTTCCGGGAATATCCGCAGCATCCCGGTGCGGCTCACTATCTGATTCATGCCTACGACGACCCCATTCACGCCCCACTTGGGTTGCGCGCTGCACGCGCTTACTCGGAAATCGCTCCCGATGCCGCCCACGCGCAGCACATGACCTCGCACATCTTCGTTGCACTCGGCATGTGGGACGATGTGGTGTACGCGAACCAGAATTCAACCAGGGTTGCAGAACGTAGCGCTCTCGCACGAGGAGGCAGGCCGACGCGCTGTGGGCACTACTGGTTTTGGCTCGAGTACGGGCACCTTCAGCGCGGCGAGCACGATGAAGCGCGCGAGATTCTCGAGGCGTGCCGCGATCAAGCATTGGCGCTTGCCGCGCAGGCCGGAAAGGGCGAACCGGCTCTCGATCCAGACAACTCGGCGGTCGGATCGTATACAGGGATGCGCGCGCGCTACCTGCTGGATACGGAGGACTGGGGCGCTGATGTGCTCCAGTGGGACGTGCCGCTGACCTCCGGGCCCCGATCTTTCGCGCACCGTCTGACGTACCG
>JBDHDY010000550.1:0-2668 GCA_039591275.1 Gemmatimonadota bacterium
CTGTTTTCTTCGAAAACATGCCTGGCCCTTTTTGGACGAAATGAGAGTTCTCGCGGGAGGCGGCAGGGAGTGAACCTGCAACGGATGGCATGGCTCGTGGATGTGGCGGACAGATACGCGCTGGGCAAATCCTCGTGTCTCCGTCAGACGGCAGCGCTGGCATGGCTATTGCGCCGCCGTGGTGTCATAGCCAATATTCGGATCGGAGTGGCGCGTGAGGGGAATAAGCTCACGGCTCATAGCTGGCTTGAATCGCGAGACGGCCAAATGTTTGGACTGTCAGACCCAGATCAGTATACCCCTCTCTCCAATCCAGCGCTTCCGGACCCACTCCGGACAGGATCTGAGCGATGAGTGGAATTGTTGCCATTTGGAACCTGGATGGTAAACCGGTCGAGCGGGAAGTGCTGGCCCGCATGAGCGCGACCATGGCCCACCGTGGACTCGATGGCGAAGAGGTGTGGATCGAGGGTCCGGTAGGTTTTGCGTGCCAACTGTCTCGGGTCACCCCCGAATCGGAGAAGGAAACCCAACCGCTGGTGGGCCCATCTGGGACTGTGGTGGTCTTCGATGGTAGACTCGACAATCGAGAAGAGCTCCTCGAAAGTCTTAAGGACTCCTACCAGGTTTCTTCCTCTTCGCCTGATCCCGATCTCGTGCTCGCCGCCTATGAGGCCTTCGGAGATCGTCTGCCGGAACGACTGGCAGGGGACTTCGCCCTCGGACTCTTTGACCCTAACCGGCAGCGGCTCCTATTGGCTCGTGACGCCATCGGCATCAGGCCCCTTTACTACTACCGCACCCGCGAGACATTCCTCTTCTCCTCGGAGATCAAGGCTCTCTTAGCTCATCCCGAGGTGTCCACTCGGCCGAACGACGATGTCCTCGCCCTCTTCCTTCTTGGTCGACATCAGGAGACGCGAGGGATGACCTTTTTTGAGGGAGTGCAGAGTCTGCTCCCCGCCCATACCGCAATATGCTCCCCGCAGGGTTCCGTGATTCGACGATACTGGGATTTCGATCCCTCCCCAGCTATCCATCTCAAATCCTTCGCGGAGTACGCCGAGGCCTTCCGCGACCACTTCGATCGGGCCGTTAAGCGACGTTTGCGAAGCACATATCCCGTTGCGGTTTCCCTGAGCGGCGGGTTGGACTCTTCCTCTATCTTCTGCCTTGCCGAAACCATCAAACGGCAAAATACAGTCGCATGGCCGCACATCTTGGGGGCTTCTTACACTTCCCCTGCCGGATCCCCATCTGACGAATCAGGGTTTCTGAGCGAGATCGAGCGGCAATACGGGGTTCCGATCATTAGACTGCCCACGAGCCGCGGGGGGGTTCTGAATGGGTCGAGAGAAGCGGTGTGGCACGTCGAGGCTCCCTTCTTGGATGAGATGTGGAACACCACCCATGCCTTTCTCTCTACGGTCCGCCGCCAAGGAGCACGGGTCGTGCTCACGGGCCATTGGGCAGACCAACTATTGTTCGACCAGGCATATCTCATCGACCTTTTTTATCGCTTGGCGTGGAGCGAAATTGCCGCACACCTCACGGAGTTTCCTCGCTGGTTCACCGATTTGAACGCCGGATACTTCCGGAAACGGTTTTCCATGGACCTCGCCAAGTATTCACTCCCCAGCCCGCTCGTTTCTCTCCTTCGATCACTTTGGCTAAAGTCGAGTCGTCCCTGGTACGCCGAGACACTTCGCAGACGGGCGCGGCGGTACGCATCCACTGCTCTCCCGCACGTGAGGCCGTTCCCCACCGCCCATGCTCGCTCCCTGTACGAGCAGTCCAGATCAGGCCGACATGTCATGTGCATGGAGTGGAACAACAAGGTGGCTACCATGCATGGTCTCGAGATGGCTATTCCTTTTCTAGACCGGGACCTTGTCTTGTTTCTGATGAGGATCCCGGGGGAGATCCAAACCTGGGGAGGAGTTCCTAAGGTGCTCCTCCGAGAGGGCCTTCGGGATGTGCTCCCGGAGGCGATTGCCCGCCGGACGTGGAAGGCAGACTTCACCCATCTCGTCAATGAAGGCATGGAGCGGGACTTTGCGCAAGCGGTGGATTGGCTTCGGCCCGACGCGATGGCCATCAGTGCGGGGTACGTGAGTCGGGACGTGATGAGCGGAGAACTCGTCCGCGTGAAGGATCGGCTGGGAGGATCCAGTGCTGACACCGCGTGGAGCCTCTCAGATTTACTAGGATTGGAGCTGTGGCTTCAGGTCTTTTTTGGGGAGAACAATAGCGGACAAAGAAGTTCAACATCGCCTGAGGGCTTGCCGAAGGCGACAGCACTAGGAGGCACGAAATGAAGTCGAAGACAGCACGGGCAAAGAAGAAGAGTTACCGTCGACCACGCCTAGTCATGTATGGGGACCTTCACCACCTCACCATGGCAAAGGGGGGCACCAAAGCTGACGCGGTAAAGCCAAGTACAAGGCAAACTGGTGCGGCGGGCTGACCGACAGGTGTGGCCGTGATGCGCTCAAGCGGACGCTCTCCGCGTGTCTACCGTATCTACGGCATTTGCCTGAAGAGCCACTGGCCGCTCCCCGGCCATGAGAGGCCGACGCCGGATCTTGCTGACGTCGAGTTTTTCGAGGCCACGCCCGCTGTCTTTTCAGAGGCATCCCGGGAGGCCGAGAAACGATCGGATCGGGAA
>JBDHDY010000551.1:0-2668 GCA_039591275.1 Gemmatimonadota bacterium
AGGGTCAGTGACCTTGGCGGGCAAGTTGTGGTCGAGCCAATGGAAGTTCCCGGCGGAGATAGGATTGCCCAATGCCGGGATCCCCAGGGGGCTGCCTTTGCGATGCATTCGACGGCCGCCTAGCCGCCCAGCCCCTCCGGGGCTTTGGGCTTTAAACGGGGGCTTTGGGCTTGGGCAGTGGGGCTTGGGGCATGCTCGGCGAAAAACGGAGTGGAGCGGTGGGTTCTAAGCCCTAAGCCCTAAGACCCAGTACCTACTGCCCAAGCCCTGGTTGGGTGGTGGGGTAGTGCGGGGAAGCCCCTCTTTAATTACGGATACAGTCGCGCGACCGTCCAGCCTGCTCCCTCGCGCGTGAAACGCAGTCGGTCGTGCAGCCTGTCCATGCGGCCCTGCCAGAACTCGATACGGCGTGGTGCGAGCCTGAACCCGCCCCAGAATGGTGGCAACGGAACTTCGTCGCCGCCGAACTTCTGTTTGTACTCACGAAACTGTTTCTCGAGTTCTGAGCGGTGGTCGAGGACCGAGCTCTGCGCCGATGCCCAAGCGCCGAGGCGACTCCCGCGCGGGCGCGTTCGGAAGTAGGCGTCGGATTCCTCCGCAGAGACCTTCTCCACGGTCCCCTCGATCCGCACCTGGCGTTCCAGGGCGGACCAGTGGAACACGAGCGCTGCCTGGGGGTTCTGGTAGAGTTCGTCGGCCTTGCGGCTCTCGTAATTGGTATAGAACACGAATCCGTGCTCGTCGAACCCCTTGAGCAACATCATGCGGGCCGACGGCAGCCCGTCCTTCGTGCATGTCGCTACGGTCATGGCGTTTGGCAACCGCATCCCGGACTGGTTAGCGTCGGCCATCCACGTTCCGAAGAGAGCGATGGGATCGTGACCGGCCGCAGCTTCCGAGAGTCCTTGGACGACGCCTTTGCCGAGCGTGAAGAGAGTTCGGATTCTGGAGATGAGGGACATGGTGTACAGGTTGAGGAGAGGGCGGTTATCCGCCACGCGGGCGTTGCGGTCCCATGAAAGGAACGCAACGAACGGCGTTGCGGCAAGTACGGTTAGGTCGGGGGTTCTTGCCGCTCCCACTGGAAGGTGGTAGCTTCGTGACCTTCGTGATTGGGCATCGTTGCATGGGTCTGGAGAACCTGCCGTGAAGCTTGGCGTGCAAGTGGTTGCGCTATGGCTGCTGTTGGCAACCTCGCTCGAGGCGCAGGGCCTCAGGGAGCGATTCCGCCAGCTGTTCGATTTTGGGGGATCGTGCGGCCAGTTGTTGTGCCTCAACGACGCGAGCGGCGCATCGGTGGCTAACGCGTTCACATCCGCCCTAGCCCAGAACAACGAGCTCATCATCAACTTCGTGTCCGACGCTATCGGGCAGAGCGTCGCGAACATCCCTGTGCCGGCCACCAGCTCGGGCACGATTCCAGAGTTCGTCGGCGGTCAGGTCGTTGCCAGGTCCCTGTCGGCCGGCCCCGTCTACGCCGAGCGTGCTCCGACTCTCGGCATGGGTCGGCTGCTTCTCGGGGTCAACGTCACGGCCCTGGACTTCAACGCCTTGCGGGGCGTGCCGCTCGACAACCTCACGTTCAACTTCCAGCACGTCGACCTTCCCGGTTCGGGTCCTTTGGGCGATCCGGCGCAGGAGAACAACATCCTACAGGTCGACACCGAGATGGCCATTCGGCTCCTTGCCACGTCGTTTTTCGCTACCTTCGGCCTCACGAATGGAATCGACGTGGGGGTGGCCGTTCCGCTCGTGCGAACGACGATGGCGGGCCGCAGTGAAGCGCAGATCGTTCCATTCGGTGAAAACACGGTATACAGCTTCGGTGACCAGGAGCCATCGGATGACCCGAATGTCGGCCAGACGAACTTGTTCGAGGGGTCCTCGACGGGCATTGGGGACATCGCAGCGCGATTGAAGATCAATTTCCGTCAGACGCGGCGGTGGGGAATTGCGTTTCTCGGCGATGTTCGCTTCCCCACCGGAAACGAAGAGGAATTGCTCGGACTCGGCGAGTTCACGGCCAGGGGATTGGCCATCCTTTCCGCGGAGGTGGGTCCTTTTGCACCTCACGTCAATATGGGGTACCGGTATCGCGACCGACCCGACTCTCTGCAGAATCATGCGATCCTTGCGAACGTTGGATTCGATCAACTCTTGACGCCGGGAGTAACGCTGGCGGTCGGTGTCATTTCGGAGTTGGAGATCGATGAGAGCGCTTTGGTGGTACCGGCACCGCTACAGTATCAGGAGCCGTTCACACGAACAGTTCCGGCGACCACCATCCCAGGTACTAGTGATGACCGTGTCGACGTCACGTTCGGCTTCAAGTTCACGCCGAGTGCCGCGGGCGGGCGGGGCTTCACCGTCGTGATGAATTCCCTCATTCCCCTCAATCGCGGTGGGCTCAGATCAGCCGCGGTTTGGTCGGTCGGCCTGGAGCACAAGTTCTGATGCGCCCCGCGAGAGGCTCTCTGCTGCAACCGCGTCTCGGCGTCCTAATGGCGCTCGCGATGTTGCTCGCATGTGACGTCAGCGTCACGCCCCCAGCAGAGATGGCAACGATCGGCGTATCGCCGCGCAACGTGCTCATGAGATCGTTTGCACGGAATCCTGACGCTATTAGTGAGACCGTCGACGTCTTCAACAACAGCGAGTTCGGATCGCT
>JBDHDY010000552.1:0-2664 GCA_039591275.1 Gemmatimonadota bacterium
CACCGCAGCTTGAGGGCAGATCTGCGGGCGGGCTTGGAGAAAAGGATGAAACTGGGATCAGTCCTATACCTGTCGCGCAAAGATGTGGAAGCGATTCGACTTCCCATGCCTGAGATTATCGACGCCTTGGAGGACATGTTCCGCGAGAAGGGCGCCGGTAGAGTCGAAATGCCGCCGAAACCCGGCATTCACACCAGTCCCGATGCATTCATCCATGCCATGCCGGCCTATGTCCCCAGCCTCGGCGCGGCCGGGCTCAAATGGATCTCCGGTTACCCCAGCAATCAGACCAAAGGCCTGCCTTATATCTCCGGCCTGCTGATCCTCAATGACCCTGAGACCGGTATTCCACTTGCCATCATGGACGCCACTTGGATTACCGCCCAGCGCACCGGCGCAGCCACCGCGATCGCCGCCAAGTATCTCGCCCGCCCGGACAGTGCCACCGTAGGGATCGTCGCCTGCGGCGTGCAGGGACGAAGTAACCTGGAAGCTCTGGCCTGTCTGTTCACGCTCAAGAAGGTCAAGGCGTACGACCTGTACCCGGAGATTGCCGCGCGGTATGCACGGGAGATCAGCGAACACCTGCAGGTAGACACAGAGCCGGTCAATACGCTAGCCGAGGCAGTTACGGGGCTGGATATTGTCGTCACCAGCGGGCCGATCGTGAAGAACCCAAAACCGTTGATTGAAGCGGGTTGGTTGGCATCCGGCACGTTCGCTTCGCTGGTAGACTTTGATTCGTCTTGGCAAGGGGCTGCCCTCCGGGAAGCCGACAAGTTAGCGACCGATGATCTGGCGCAGATGCGTTACTACCGGCAGGAAGGGTACTTCGCTGATACGCCGGAACCGTATGCCGACTTGGGCCAGATCATAGCGGGGCAGAGGCCCGGACGTGAGACAGACGGCGAACGGACGATAAGCATCAACTTGGGCTTGGCGCTGGAGGACATGGCAACGGCCATTCGAGTGTACCGGAGCGCGCTGGCGAACGGCATTGGGACGGAGTTGCCGCTCTAGGTTGTGGCAGTACGGACCACCGATCGCCCCGAGAGGAAAACGAGCAGTGGACGATCCTAGACTTCGTGAGATCCTCAATCTCCTCGACCCCCCGGCTGGAAAGCGGTTGTGGTACGGCGGGGCCACGGTCGCCGGCTGCGTTCGGGGTGTCACACCCAAGCAGGCGGTATGGAAGCCAGCTCCCAAGCGGCACTCCATCTGGGAGCTGACGCTACACGTGGCGTACTGGAAGTACGCGGTGCGCCGGAAACTCGAGACCTTGCCTCAGGGAACGTTCCCCCGCTCACCGGCGAATTGGCCAGCCGTGCCCAAGCCGGCGGGTGCGCCGCAATGGAAGGCGGATCGCACGTTGCTCCGGTCGGAGCACGTGCTACTAGTCGAGGCGATACAGGCATTTGATCCGCTGCGACTAGACGAGGGGGTGCCGGACAGCCGCAATTACCGGTTCGCGGACCTATTGTTCGGCATCGCGAGCCATGATCTCTATCATGTTGGTCAGATTCAGGTGTTGAAGCGCCTGTACCAGACTCCACATGGGCGAGCGAAGTGAGACTAGGTCGCCGCAGAACCGTTAGACTGAGCTGCGCATCGGAGCGATGACTTACGGTCCAGACGAGGCGTCACACGACTTGACTCTGATCCGCCAGAGCACCGCCTCGTTCGAGGTACGGGCTCGGCTCGAGCATTTTCTCCTGAATGTCCTACGAGAACAGGGGAACGATGCCGTGGCAGCTCTCCTTCGTTCACTTCCTGACCACACCTTCAAGCGACTTGACGATGGCGCGTCGGCGCAAGACGCCAGCTACCTGAGCGTGGGATCTGACTCTCCGGACATCCTGGTTGCCACCTGCCTCGGTCCACATCTAGCGTCAGTCAACGTCGCTATAGCCGTCGACCCACCGGACCCCTACCCTCGTCATCGAGCGTTCTACGAAGTGTGGGAAAGCCTGTTGGGCATTTCGGATTCCGCCGTGACCCAGCTGGATTCGAAACGGAGGGCGGTGTTCCTCATCGGCCTCCTCGAGGCTGAGGTCATGAATGGCGGGCTTGGCCAGTACCTTACAAACACCGATGGTGTCTACCTCGAGGATACAATTCAGTGCCTCGCCTCGATTGGGGCCGAAAGGACGCGCGCTATCGTCGTCGAGGCCGGGAAGCTGGGGGCCGCGGCTGAGTCTTATGTTGTGGCGTGGGAGTCCAAGTCTAAGGACTTCGAGCGGCTGGACGACGAGTTCCTGGCATCTGGCGAGGATCTCGCCGGACTGACTGCGGGTACCTTCTTACAGAGCTGAGCACCCATTGGCTCGGCAGTTCTGCGAGCCACTGAGATGTGAGAAAAACCCGCAAAGGAGTAGCACATGGCCAGCAGAAGATGACTCGCTCCAAGGACGCCGCCAAGGTCGGCATAGGATTCGGTACCGCTCTTGCCATCGCGATCTCGTGGAGCGCCAACAAGTCAATCCTGTGGGCTCTTATCCACGGCATCTTGTCATGGATCTATGTCATCTACTACGCGATCCGGTATCAATAAACGGGCCGTCTAACCTAAGCGTGCAGCTGCGGAAGCGCGACCCGCTTGTGGAGCATGTCGATTGCCATGAGCGCTTGGCGTGCACCGGAGCAGCCAGGTGAAGGGACCCATGA
>JBDHDY010000553.1:0-4222 GCA_039591275.1 Gemmatimonadota bacterium
TGGTTCACCACCATGCCCGTCTCATCATAGAAGGTCAGGCTGCCCCGGCCCTTCAAATACAGAACCGCCGCCCCCTTCATATCCGGGCCATGTAGCGCGACCCCACCGCCTCCGTGAGCGAACTGAGCAGCTCCAAGCCTCGTGCTACCCGCTTCATCTATGATGAAAAGACCGGTTTCGGTCGAGTCGTGCCGTATGTCGATTCGGACACGACCCGTCGAATCGACCAGCTGAATACGTTGAGCCTGAATGAGCTCCGGGGCTTGTCCCGGTGCGTGTGTGAAGGCAAGGATGACAGCGGCTCCCACGACGACACAGAAACCCACGAGAAGGCGATTGACCGCCTCGAGGCGTCTGACTCGTGTTTCCAGCAAAGTTGCTCCAGACATCACTTCCTCCCTGACTCGATTGGGTGGGCGCAGCCCCACGAGCAGATCCGTGCGTCGCAAGCAGCGATGCCAGCGGCCGCACGGGTGTCACGCGACTCGGTCAGTCACGTGCGCGCTCTGCCGCCGGAGGTCCGTCCGCGGTGGCAAGTACACTGTATGTTCGCACATCCATGCGTGCGCGGCCCGATTCGACAATCGCCATGAATTGTTGTGTCGATGGGAACGAATCCCAGCGCGGGTCATTCATACAAGCGAGGTGGTGCGACTCCGTCTCCCACTGCACGTATTGGACTAGGCGACCGCCATCAGCACTTTTGTGGAGCGCGCCGGCCACGAAGCCCGGGAAATCTCGAAAGAGCCCGAGCCCGGCCCTCGCATGTGCTTCCAGATCGGACATCACGTGCGGCTCTGCGTCTACCGTAACGATGACGGTGTAGAGCTCAGTTGGATGGCGAATAACTGGCATGGCCCTATCCATCAAGCGCCCTGTGACAAATGACCCGGAATGTCGGTCGACCCACAGATCTGACCGTCCACACAGTGGAATGCGTTTATTCTCGAACCGCGGGCACCGTCAGACGCGAGGATGTCTCAGGTGGAAGCCCCGCGGTGTCCCTGCGGATCGATCACACGTGCGACGACCAACGCCGACAACGGGAAGTAGACTGCCTCCGAGATAATGCCCCCAACGGCGGCGAGCCAAGAGTAGTCTGGCGTGACAGCTTGCCCAACCTCGATGAGGGCGAACATCACCCACCACACCAAAGCGTACGCAGTCCAGCGCCCCGCCCAGCTCGTGCGGGCCAGCGAGAATAGGAACACGAAGGCCACAGCAACGCCAAGCTTCATGATGAGAACGCTGAGCATGAACTGAGCTGGAGTGCCGCTCGTGGGCATCTCCAGGCCCGCCAGCGCGTAGAGTGCACCGTAGATGGGAAGTGGAACGAAGAACGTTATCACGAGAGTGAGACCGATTGCAAGAAGGACTCGATGCATTGGTTGCTGGAAGCTCCTGGAAGCGCTTCCGCTTCCGGCCGACTCGTGATCGTACCCCTCCACTGACCTCCCCTGCCATCGTCCTTCAGCCTATCGGCGCCCCCGCACGGCGCCGATGCGCTCCTCCCCAAAATACGGCTCCGAAACCAGAGAGGCCAGGAAAGCCGCCGGCAACGCGAGACGGTGGGCGCGATCCCTTCGACACTGTAACGACCCCGGTCGGGCGACCCAGCCCCTCGCGCGTGCGGCCTTTCCCAGATCATATCCGGATTCCCTGGAACCAACTTCGCCGGGAACCGTAGGGATCTGGGGAATCCGGATCCAAGCACTCGGAGCGCTAACATGAAAAGCAAAATGCGGATAGCCGCCGCCGTCGTGGTCATATCAGCGCTGACCACCCAAGCCTGCGCTCGGCAGGAAGACCCGAGCCCGCTCGAACTGCTACCCTCGCCGGAGCGCGCCGCCCAACTCCGCCTGGCAATTCCTGCTCTGATGGACTCGGCCGGTATCCCCGGACTCGCAATGGCCGTGGTGACGGACGGCGGTATTGCCTGGAGTGCCGGCTTCGGGACACGGAGCGCCGATAGCGGTTCGGTTGACGAGCACACGGTCTTCGAGGCCGCCTCTCTTTCGAAACCCGTTTTCGCCTACGCCGTGCTCCAGCTCGTCGACTCCGGCCTCATCGACCTGGAAGTGCCGTTGGCCCAGTACTTCGACTACCCCGACATCGCCCACGATGAGCGTCACCGCCGCATTACCTCGCGTATGGTGCTGACTCACTCCACGGGGTTCCCCAACTGGCGGCCCAGGCGAGGGCAGGGAGGCCAGCTCACGATCAACTTTGAGCCCGGTGAGCGCTTCAGCTACTCCGGCGAGGGGTTCGGCTACCTCCAACAGACGGTCATGCACATCACCGGCCAGCCGCTGCAGGATCTCGTGAGCCGCTTGGTGTTCCAACCGCTGCAAATGACGCGCTCCAGTTACGTCTGGGATGAAAGTCTGGAACAGAACCTGGCACTCCCCCATGGGGCCGAGGGCGAGGTGCTGCGCAAATCAAAGCCGGCGAGAGGGAGGGGCCACGCGGCCGCGACCCTCCACACCACGGCAACGGACTACGCGCGCTTTATTGCGGCGGTGATGAACGGCGAACTGTTGAGTGACACCATGGCCGCTGCGATGCTCACTCCTCAGATGGAGGTCGACTCCGGGGTGTCCTGGGGGCTCGGCATCGGGCTACAGCACTCTGCTCCCGGGAGCGGAGCTTCCTTCTGGCACTGGGGGCGTCGTCTGGTTCACGAACAGCGAAAATGGGCAGACCATTCTCGAGCCGATGCTGGCACACACAGTCGGCGGTGACCAGCCCGGGGCGCGTTGGCTGGACTACGAGCAGTACGATTCGCCCGCGAGAAATACGCGACTAGAACTCGCTCGCACCCTGGAAGAGCAGGGCATGAACGCCGCGATCTCGCGTTACCGGGAGCTCAAAGCCGCCGGGCCTGCAGAGGCATTCGACGACGACCTGCTCAATACGGCTGGATACATGCTGCTTCGGGGAGGTCGCGTCGAGGAAGCCATCGCCGTGTTCGAGCTCAACGTGGCCGAGTATCCTGACGCGTGGAATCCCTACGACAGCCTGGGTGAAGCGTATCTGGTTGCCGGCGACACCGCGCGGGCGATAGAGAACTACGAGAGGTCACTGGAGTTGAACCCAGAGAACGACAACGGCAGAGCGGTGCTGGAGCGCATACGAGGAGAGCGAAGGTCCCACTGAAGCTCCCAGGCTGAATCCGCGGTGACCGATCGCAGCAATGAAGACGAGGGCTTTCACGACCCGCCCTACATGAACCACCGCTTCTGGGCGTGCACTGCCTCGCCGAACGTTCGCATTTGGGCCATCTCATCTTCGGACAGCGGGCCCTGCTCGGCAGCCAGCAGATTCTCGTCCAGTTCCCGGCGGTTGCGCGGTGCCGTAAGGCACACATGTACCTGCGGATTGCTGAGCACGAATCTGTAACACATGCCCGCAGTCGGAACAAAGCCGTCTTTGGGCCAACTTCTGGGCCGCCTCAGCAGCGCCGTCCAACGGGTGGCCGTATAGCTGACGACACCCGGGTCGTGCCGCTCCACGTAGGGGAATAACTCCCGCTCAGCACCCACGTGCGCGGCGTTGTAGCGGATCATCAGTACGTCGAGCGATCCGTCTTCCGCACAGCGACCGGCGAACTGGCGGTCGTGTGTCGAGATACCGATATGTCTGATCTTACCTGTTTCCCGCAGCTTGTACATTTCATCCCGCGCACGCTCAGGAAACTCGCGGTCTTTCAACACGCCGAGAAACATGAACAAGTCTATATAGTCGGTCTTGAGCTGGCGCAGTCGCTTCTCCAACGTGCGTGTGATGTTTTGATGTCCCCAGATGTAGTTGTAAGCTCCCGTGGCAACGAAGTACGGCTCCCGATCGCTCTGGAGAACGTCCCGCAGCACTCGCGTCATGTGCGTGTCGATGCCGAAGAAGAAGAGGTAGTTGATACCCCGGTCCAGCGCGTGGTAGATCGTCTGCTTTCCCGGACGGTAGGTCGCGGCGAGCCCCAGCCGGTGGACCGACCTGCCCGTTCTTCCCAGTGTGGTATGTGTGAACTCTGTGCCCAGCGTCACTGGCGTCTCCGTCTATCCCTTCCGGGCTTGGCTTCCCCGACCCCCAGGCTGCTCTAGCGCACCTAATCCCGCCGCGGATAAACGCGGTTTGATGTTTCCGGCCGCAAGACATTTGGCCACAGATAAACGCTGATGAACGCATGAGTTCTCGCCACCCCATCCCGAAAGAGATGTCTGGACTG
>JBDHDY010000554.1:0-2660 GCA_039591275.1 Gemmatimonadota bacterium
ACGACCATGCTCGTAACCGAAATCATGGCCAGGTCGGGGAGCTTTGCTGCCACGCACGGTTGCCAGACGGGTATTGGCACACTTCCCATCGTCTACTTCGGCACCAAGGAGCAGAAGGAGAAATACCTCCCCAAGCTTGCGACTGGTGAGCTAGTGGGGGCTTACGCCTTGAGCGAGCCGGGCTCCGGCTCGGATGCTCTAGCAGCGCGAACCACGGCGGTTCTCACTAAGGACAAGAAGCATTACGTGCTCAACGGCACCAAGCAGTACATAACCAACGCAGGCTACGCCGACGTCATAATCGTGTTCGCCAAGGTGGATGGCGAGAAGTTCACGGCATTCATCGTAGACCGCGACGCGCCTGGTCTGAGCATCGGCCCCGAGGAGTTGAAGATGGGAATCAAGGGGTCGTCCACGTGCGCCGTGATTATGGAGGACGCCAAGGTTCCCGTGGAGAACGTCCTGGGAGAGATCGGTCGCGGGCACGTGGTGGCGTTCAATATTCTGAACGTCGGCCGCTTCAAGCTGGGCGCGGCTACCGTAGGTGGTTGCAAGCTCGCCTTGGAACACGCGGTTCCCTATGTGAACCAGCGGCATCAATTCGGACGTCCGCTGAGTGACTTCGGCTTGATCCGGGCCAAGATCGCAGACATCGCCGCACGCACATTCGTGTCCGAATCGATGGTGTACCGTACCGCGGGCCTCATGGACTGTGCAATTCACACACTGGACCACGCCGATTCCGACTTCGACCGCAAGGCCATCGAGCAGGTCGAGGAGTTCACCATCGAGTGCTCCATGATCAAAGTGTTCGCCAGCGAGTCTCTGGCGCTGGCCGCCGAGGAAGGGCTGCAGATGCTGGGTGGCTATGGCTTCTGCGAGGACTATCCATTGGAGCAGATCTACCGGGACGAACGGATCAATAGGATTTTCGAGGGCACCAACGAGATCAACCGGATGCTTATTCCCGGCATGATTCTCAAGAAGGCAATAAAGAAGGAGCTTCCCTTCTTCGCGGCGGCCAAGCAGGTGGCAGAAGAACTCCTGGGTCCACCCGCTTTCGAAGACGCAGGCGAGCCGGGCTTCCTCGAGGAAGAGGCCAAGCTCATCTCCGCTATGAAGAAGGCGTGTGTGGCCGCCCTCGGCTTTGCCGCACAAAAACACGGCGAGAACATCAAGGACCAACAAGAGGTTCTAGCAGACTCCGCGGACATGGTCATGGAGACCTACGCGTGCGAGAGCGGTCTATTGCGGGCACTCAAGAAGGCAGCTAGGGACGGCGAAGAGAGCGCCCGTGGCATGGCGGACATGCTGACGCTCTTCGCTCACGACGCGATGGATCGCGTGGCAGTCTGGGGCCGCAACGTTCTGGCCCAGAGCGCCGAGGGAGATGAGCTACGGACGATGATGGCCGGGGTGCGCCGGCTCACCAAGCACCTGCCGGTCAACCGGGCGAAGCTCCACGACGCCATCGCCGCGCGCATAGTCGAGGCCGGGCGTTACGTGGCCTGACGATTAGCGATTTGAGATTGCAGATCGGCGATTGGCGATCGATTTCGCTGGCGGCCAATCGCCGATCGCAAATCGCCATTCCCCAATCGCCAATCATCGGTTCTGCAGCCGTGTCCCTGAGGAGCCCTTCGAGACGGAGCCGATGGCTCCTCCTCAGGACTCGGCGCGCCGAAGGCGTGCGTCTCGAAGGGCACGGCGGTTTTCTTGCGACTGATAGTCGCGAGAAGCCGCTCTCACCGGCTGGAAGCCAATCAGCGCAAATCTGCCCGTTTCTGCGTCAATCTGCGGCCAGCATTTCCTCGAACACCGCTCCCGACCCCGCGATCTTCTTGTCCATGTTGGGATCGCTGTACGTCATCCCACTCGTGATGGCGACTTGACCCTCCCGCTCGACATCCGCATCGTCCGCCAGCACCTGGTCAACTTGAAAGTTGAACAACGCATTGTGCGGCGCTGATTTCATTTGCGGCCGTAGCTCCTCCACACTTCCCTTGAGGTAATAGGCCAAACCTTCGTCCACCACCACGATGGTGAGCTGACCGGTTCGCCGCATGTTGCCGGTAGTGCGGCTGTCAGTATAGGTGGCGAGTCGGAGGTTCCGGGTATCGCGTGCCACGATCTCGAAATGACTCAGCATCGCCGGATGTGGCCAGCCATCTTCGCCTTCCGTTATGATGAGGACGACGTTACGCGCGTAGCGTTCGAGCGCTTCCGCGCTGAAACGCTGTACCAGATCTTCTGTTAATTCAGAGCCGACGAGCCGCGTCATCTGTTGGCCTACCTCGGTGTTGTATGGTGATTCGGGCGCCTTGTCCCTCCTGTCGTCATACCACTTCTACATCAAAGTCCTGAAGAATGCCAGGTTTGGTAGCGACGCCTAGGTCGCGCGCTGCGTCGAATCGCGAACGAGCAAACTCGTTGCCCTTCGTGACGCGCTTCTGCGAAGCGCCTTGTCCTGAGGAGGAGCCGACAGGCTCCGTCTCGAAGGGCTCCTCAGGGCAGGCTCGGCTGGTCGCTCGCTCAAGCGAGTGGCGCAGAGTAGCACAGAACCTGACTGATCGCCGCAGATAGAGCCGAGAGGAAGGGAAGGGATCTGTGAGGATCAGCGTGTTTCTGCGTAGATCTGTGGCTCCCGTTTACGGGTAGAC
>JBDHDY010000555.1:0-5665 GCA_039591275.1 Gemmatimonadota bacterium
TGGAGCCGCCCTGGTGCGCAACGCATGTTGGCTTTGCGCTCCTCGATCATGAGTGACTATTTCGACACTCACTGGGACCTTGTGCAAAATTGACCCCTAAACTAAAACGCACCCGACGTCTATGTGATCAATAGTGAATTTCAGAGTAATAGGGTATAATAATGGATAGTAGAATGCAGGATCAGACTTTAAGTGATCAGAAGTGCCCGGCGTTTTGCCGGGCACTTTTTCTTTACACCCAAAAGCCTTCCCTGCGTTTCGCCAAATCTTGTAGGGCAAGGAGAACAATACCCATGTCAGAACGTAAGAATGGAACCGTCAAATGGTTCAACGGCACCAAAGGGTTCGGGTTTATCACCCCCGATGGTGAAAGCGAAGATGTTTTTGTTCACCACTCGGCCATCCAGGCTGATGGCTTTCGTGATCTGGACGAGGGTGCACGCGTCGAGTTCACTGTTGAACAGGGGCCCAAGGGTCTCCAGGCAACCAATGTTGCCACGCTCTAACCAATAGAGCAAGGACACAAAGATAAAGAAAGAGACCCCGCGTGACACGTGGGGTCTCTTCTGGCATGATCACCCATCCGTTCTGTGTCCAGGAACTGATACCTCACAAACCACATGCCCGATATGCAGCAACGACAGCACGCCTCCAAATAGCCAAAGGATCACCGATGCTTAAATTTGAGAAGGGCGAAACAGTTTACCATTCCTTTCTAGGAACGGGAACAATAACCAGCATCCATAACGTGGACCTGGGCGGCACCGAGCGAATGATTCCTGTCAAAGAGGCTGAGGAAGCACGCTTGCACACGCCGACAAGTCCAGAGGCGATCATCAGCATATTATCGGCTACTCCAGAGAAGTTGACTGACGACTTTCGTCAACGCCGGGAGTCCCTTGAGGCGAAGATCAATAGCGGCAACCCCACTCAGGTCGGTGAGGCAGTACGTGATCTAGCGTGGCGGGAGCATACCGCACAACTCTCCAGGGGAGACAAGAACCTCATGAGCAGCGCCAAGACTCTCTTGAGCAACATACTTGTGAAGCCCGATTTAGACATCAGAGAAGCCTCCCAACGTCTGGAAGCCATACTCAAGCAGACCACCCTGGCATGGAAGACGGCTGGATAGCGACTGGCCAGCACGAACAACAGAGGTTTTGAGGCGTCTGGCGTCATTTCCATTGACAGCCATTTGAAAAGGAGTGTTCTTCTTTGTCACTTCTATTTGGCTTGGTGACCCCAATACGACACAAGCAACCGGACCGGAACATCAAGTCGAAAGGACAGACAATGATCACACGACAGCAAGGCACGTTCGGTGTCACTTTCACGCCGCAACCCAATGACTGGTCGACTGATAGCCAAACCTACCTGCTGGGCGAATACCTGAAGGAAGATATGTCACTCACAGCGACCAAACATGCCGACCGCACGCTCGAACTGAACGTCAGCGGGCCGCTGGGCAAGACCTTCACGTTGCGAGGGCCACAGCCTCCCTGCCGGGAGCTTAAGTTGGGCTTCACCTGGGAGAACGACGAGATACAGCTCTTCATGAATGGAAAACTGCTCAAGAGTTTCATAGCCTCTGAAATGCACAAGAAGTAGTAGCCCACCATCCCAGGACACCTCACACCACTCTACATCGGGTAACTACACCGATGAGGGAAAAAGTCAAGCACAAGACCTCCTTGAAGTGAAATCTAAAGTCTGCAAATGATGCTGAACGAACTGAGGGCGCGAGAAACCGAGAGAAGTAGCGGAATTTGCGGGCGACGGCTTCGGGGATAGCATGACGGTCAGCCGTTTGCTCGGTCAAGACGTGCCAGACAACAACCAGCAGCTTGCGGGCGATGGCAACAATGGCCTTTTGCTTGCCGATGCGAGCGGCCAACGTCTGGAACCGAGCTTTCCAGTAGGGATGGTAGCGAACGGCCGTCCAGGCAGCTTCGACCATCGCCGTTCTGAGTTCACGACGCCCCTGCTTGGTGATACGCCCGGTGCGATGAGTTTGGCCGGAAGCGTATACACTGGCACCCAGGCCACTGTAGCCGACCAGTTTCTTGGGCGTAGCGAAGCGGGCAACGTCGCCGATGGCGCTCAAGATCGTCATGGCGGTGATCAAGCCAAAGCCGGGCAACTGGATGAGGAAAGGCACCTGGCCGGCCCACGGCTCACTCACGCTCAGGCGGGCCAGTTCGGCCTTGGCTTCCTGGATCAGGGGCGAGAGATAGTCGACCAGGGCCAGGTAGTGGCGGAGGCGCAGCTTGACGCTGCTGGAGAGCGGGAGCGTCTCCCACCAGGCCCGGTTGGTCGCCGAGAAGGGGTCACCGTCGGGTGGGACGAGGTTGTGGGCATGCAGCACGCTGTGCAGGCGGTTCTTGGCCGCGGCGCGTTGCCGGACGAGTTGCTTGCGGTGGTTCACCAGGCCCCGCAGTTCCCGGACATGTTGCGTCGGCACCCAGATCGGCATGAGAAGATTGGCCGCCAGCAGACGTGCCAGCGCCAGCGTGTCTCGCTTGTCGGTCTTCACCGACGAGGCGGCAATGATCTTGACGTGGTAGGGATGCACGACTACGATATGTGCCACCAGCGGTTCGAGCAGGTCATGGATCGGCCAGACGTTGGTGGTCGCTTCCAGAGCCACCCTGTCGGTCGATTGCAAATGGGCCTGTGCCCACTCGCCCAGTTTTTGCATCGGCACCCGGCGCGGGCGCAGCACCACGGCCTGCTCGCCGTCCACCGCTCCCACCATTGCGTAGTGTTTGTGCACGTCGATTGCGACGAAACGTTGAGATGCTTGGGACATGTTGTCTTTCCTTTTCTGCTGAACACTCCTCAGACCGGGAGGCGGCGGGACATGTCGTTTGGGGTCAACGTATGTTGCACACACCGATACGAGCTTGGCTTCAGGAGCCATCTCATGTGAATGGATCCGGGCGAGCGGCTCCAGACAAAGTAACGGGCTTGGTCCACAAGAACCTTCCCAGTAGCAACCCCGGGCCGACCCGACACCACACGCCCCGGCGGCGTCCTCGCCCCTTTCACAATTGGGTTGAGGATACCGGACGACATGTCCCGCTCCAAGGCTTATGCCTGCATATTGACAAGGCATATTGACAAGATACGGGCAAAAATAGGACACATCCGGGCTATTCTGAGGCGGTTTTTGCCCGTCTTGAAGCTGAGTTTCTGTCACTGCCAGGCCAAAAGACATTAGCAGACGTAATTTTGAGGGCTTACAGCCGAATTAGCAGATGTAAACAGCCTGCTTTTCATCGTCTATAGAAAAAGAGATTATGTTGTGCGAAGCCACGACATAATCTGCCTTGAACGAAGCCCCAGATCACCACTATATGGAGTTTAAGCCCTGAGATAGGGGAGGATAGGATCAGTTATACATGTGCACCCGGAGGGAAAGCGGCTCGTGGAAGGAAACGGGAGCGCTCTGAGCAGGCGGGAAGGAGCTGCTGGCTCGAACAACCGAGCCGCTGAAAGCCAGCGCGACGATACCAGACAATACCATAGCAAAGACACCTTCTGAAAACGGCATCAACGCGATTAGGTGTTCAGTTGTCTGCCGGCCTCGCCCACTTCTCGGGGTGGGCAGCGAGAACGCGGTCGAAGGCGCTGCACCCAGCGCATCTGGTGGCCGCAAATCCAACACGGAGCGGAGCGTCCGCCATTGACAAGGCTATCAGTCTCATGCGGGTCAGTGGGGCGGATTGGGTCGGGACCAAGCGCATCCAACCAGAGACGGATGATGGGCAGCAGATGACGCAGGCTGGGGCTGAAGAGGCCGTAATAACGGACCTTGACAAAGCCTTTGGGCAGCACATGCTGTAGAAAGCGGCGCAGAAACTCCTCCGCGCCCAGCGTACACCTTTGCCAGCGCCCGGTCTCCGTGGCACGGTAACGAAAGGTGACCCGGCCATCGGTCACCTTGAGAATACGCCGGTTGCTGATAGCCACGCGGAAGATGTAAGGCGCGAGGTATTTCAAAGCAGCCTGCCCTTTGCCCACCGGTTGGCAGTGAACGACCCAATCCTGCTGCCAGACCGCTGCTGGAACCCGGTCAAACAAGTCTGCCTTTTTTAGGGCATCGCGGAACTTGGCCCGGATAAGGCGGGAGAGCGCCTTGACCGGAACCAGGAAAGTGCTGCGGGCGGAGAGCCAGTGGTCACCCCCGGGTGACAGACCGCCGGCGGGAACCAGGTAATGGACATGTGGATGGTAACTGAGGGTGCGGCCCCAGGTGTGGAGCACACCCACCATGCCGATCTGGCCGCCCACATAGCGTGGGTCCCGGGCCAGTTTCTGAAGCGCAGCGGCCGACGTGCGAAACAGGATATTGTAGACTGTTTTCTGGTGACTGCGGGCCACCTGGTGCAACGCGGCAGGTAAGGTGAAGGTCACCATGAAGTAGGGCACCGGCAGCAGGGCCGCCTGTTGGCGGTCTAGCCAGGCTTGCCCCTGGTCGTGCTGGCACTGGGGACAATGCCGGTTCTGGCAGGAATGATAGCGGTAGCGCGTCTCATCACAGTGGTCGCAGTGGTAAACGTGTCCGCCCAAAGTGACTGTCCGGCACTGAGCGATATCTTGCAAGGTGCGTCGGTGGCTGGGCAGCAGACGCTCCCCATATTTTTCCCGGTACGCGTCCCCATACTGACGCACGATCTCAGCCAGGGTCGTCATGAGAGCCCGGCGACCAGCTCATTCACCCGAGTGACTGCCAGTGCTTGCGCTTCCTGGGTCAGATGGGTGTAGCGGGCAGTTGTTTTGGGGGAACTATGGCCCAACCACTGTTGGATGAGCCGCAGCTGCACCCCCGCCTCGAGCAAATGGGTCGCCCAGGAATGCCGCAGGGTATGAACGGTCGCCGCCTTGCTGACGCCGCTCTCGGCCAGAGCGGCCTGGAACGCCCTGGTGACGGACCTCGTCGTCATCGCACTTGTCGCTCCCGGCAGCACGCCCCGGCGGTCTCGTTTGGGAAACAGCCAGATGGGATGCCGATGTGTGATCCAGTGATGGCGCAGGTGCCACAGCGTTTGCTCGGGCAGCGGCACCCGGCGATCCTTGTTTCCTTTCCCTGAGCGGATGTGAAGCTGCTGGCGCGCGCTGTCAATGTGGGACACCTGGAGGCCTGCTCCTTCGCTGATCCGCAGACCACACGCATAGATGGTGCTCAAACACACTTGGTGGTGAGACAGTCGAAGCCGGATGAGGATGTCACGCACCTCCATCCGGCTCAAGACGACGGGCTGTTTCTTCTCTTTCTTCGGGCGGATCCGATCAAACACCGGCCACGACCGCTGGAGAGTGTTCTCAAACAGAAACTTGATCCCGCACAGAGCCACGGTGCAGCTGCTGCGCGACAGCTTTCGCTCGTCTTTCAGATACAGAAAGTAGCGGCGTAGTTCTTCTTCACTGGTTTGATCAGGGGATTTGTTGTAATAGATGGCCAGCTCGCGCACGGCACGCACATATGCCCGCTGCGTGTGGTCCGACAACCCACGCAGTCGCATGTCTTCGATCATGCGTTGTCTCAATGGGGTCATGGCTCACTCTCCTGCAACTCTATCTCGTTGCAGGAGAGCATAGCTGCTTTGACAATCGGGGAGAACTCAGACTGGTGCGGTTACCCTGCGCGTAGCGCTTCGTTCAA
>JBDHDY010000556.1:0-2862 GCA_039591275.1 Gemmatimonadota bacterium
TGCCTGGCGGCCGGGAGCGCGGCCCTGGATCCACACCCGGCACCCCCCGGGGGGCGGCAGGTGGCCTGGTGGAATCCCAAGTGTCGGCGCAGTGCTCCGAGGAGTCGGATCGGCGACCCGAGGGGGCGGATCGGCGACCCGGGGAGTGGGCTCCGGCTCTGCCTGTTCGGCAGGCTTCTGAACGACGACTGTGCATGCGCTCGAGAGGAGGCATGCGAGGCCGATCGAGGTGAAACGCGTGATGGACTTCATGGCCGCATCCTGAAAGAGAGAAACCGGCACCTACGTTACGCGGCCTGCCGGGACGTTACGCGGCCTGCCGGGGCCCTGCCGTGGCTCAAATCACAGGCCAGCTGGCCCATGTCCTGCCACTTGAACGGCGCGACCAGGTCATCGAGCCCGCTATCACGGCTGGGACTGAAGAGGGAGGTTGGTGTGAGACGGTTTTGCCCGTGCCATATCAGCTGGCAGAAACCGTAGCCCAAACCCGGGGGATTTTGTGTTGATTGCATCCAGGTCTCATCCCGGTTCGCCTGGCTGCCCCCTGATTCCGCCCCTATTATTTGCCTATCGGCTCGCGAGGAGGCTTTACGCTCGCGCAACCTCAGGGTCATCCTTCGAAGGGAGCCAGACTATGACCGTATCCATGAGCCTTGTCGAGCTGATTGAGCGCGATGCCGACCATTTGACGCGAAGGTGGATGGAACTCGTCCGTGCCCACGACGGCATGCCCACCTACCGTACGTATGACGAAGACAAACTGTACGAACGGGGTTTCAGTGTGTATAGCCAGCTGGGTAAGTGGCTCTCTGCTGAGACGACCAAGGAAGACATTAAGGAGATTTACACCACACTTGGCGCACAACGGCACCAAGAGGGCTTCCTATTCTCCGAGGTGCTCGAGGCACTCATCATCACGCGGCGCGTCCTCTGGGCCAAGGTCGAGTCAGACGGCCTTCTGGATACCGCGCTCGACCTCAACCAAGCACTGGCGCTCAGCGATCGCGCCATCGTGTTCTTTGACCGTGCGATGTTTTATGCGGCTCAAGGGTACGAGTCCGCTGCCGGCTAGCGCGAATCTCCGAGGAACGGTTCACTCATGAGCTCCGGGGCGCAGTCGGTTTCACCACGACTGACGCGCAACCTTAGCTCAGATGTCCTCCGCCCTGCTAGCCAATCGGCGAGGCCGTAGCGACCACCCTGAGGACTCTACAGGCAATCCAACCCAGCGATGAGGGAGGTGCCCCATGATCATCTTCGGGACCCGCGGTGTGACCTACTCGGCCGGGGAAGGCGACTTTCACTGCCCGACCTGTCAGGTCCAGAAGCCGTACAAGCACAAGCGTGTCCGCCGGTTCTTCACACTCTATTTCATACCGCTCATCCCGCTCGACCTTAACGGTGAGTATATCGAGTGTGAGCAGTGCAAAGGTACCTACCGACTGGACGTGCTCGATTTCGATCCGAAGGCTGGCGCAGCGGAGTTCGAGGCCGAATTCCACCGGGCTATCAAGCGCGTTATGGTCGAGATGATGCTTGCGGACGGAGTGGTCGAAGAGGAAGAAGTGGCGGTAATCAGAAACATCTATGGGCAGCTGGCCGGTCATGAGATCGGCGAAGACGATGTTCGAAAGGAGATCGTCGAAGCGGAAACCCGAACTCGAGACGTGACGAGCTCCCTGAAAGAGATGGCGGGGAACCTCAATGACAACGGCAAGGAAATGGTGGTAAAAGCAGCAATGATGGTCGCGGCCTCGGACGGCGAGTTCCAGGATGAAGAGAAAGCGTTGATCGCGGCTATTGGCAAAGCACTGGAGATGAGCCCTGCACACCTGAACGGCGTCCTTGCCTCGATGTTCCAAGAGCAGTGACGGCGCAAGCGAAGAAATTGTCCCGCCCCTTGATGATGACAGCGGTGGCAGCGATCGTCCACCTGTTGGTGCTGGGCGCTCCCACCGTATTGGCAGGAGACCTTTGGAGGGCTGTCGGTAACACCAGAGTAGTGCTCTTCCTGTCTCTCGCCAGCGTCTGGTTCATCGTGGAGAACGTCGGTTGGCAGGCCGAGCCGCCTTTAACCAACTCCGAAGGCCACCAACACCTCGAGCTCGGCATGGGCATCGCAATCCTCGCGACCTTTTGGGTGTGCGTATTCGAAGCCAGCCGATCCGGCTCGAGTTACCCAGTGCCGGCAGCAGTCTTGGGAGCGACACTCATGGGAACGGGCACGACCCTGCGGTTTCTGGCAATCCGAACCCTTGGGGCGTTCTTCCTGAACGACGTGTCGGTCTGGCCGGACCAGCCTCTGGTGACAGATGGCGTATACGGCGTAGTACGTCATCCCTCGGAGACTGGGACCATCTGTCTGGCTTTGGGCGCTGTAATCCTGCTGGGCAGCCTGGCCGGCATGATTACGTGTCTGGTGTTGCTGCTCCCACTCGCAATCCGGAGGACCCGGCTCGAAGACGAGGTGTTGCGTCGCCAACATCCCGTCACATTCAGCCTCTACGCGCACCGCGTCGGCGCCTTCGTTCCCCGCATCTGACGACGACCGGAATCACGTTGCCGGCTCGCTCGCGGTCAGTCTGGCGTGAGCGCGTCCCCCGGATACATTGCTAGTTTCGCAACCCACTACCCCAGCGGAACGCCAAACCCCGTCATGAATCCCAGCACCGCCATCACCACGAACGTCGTCCTCGCACTCGTCGGCCTGGCCGGCTGCATAGTGCTGCTCATGTTCCTCATCGCCAGGTGGAAGTGGCACGTCTTTCTGGCGTTGCTGTTGCCAATCTTGCTGTTTGGCGTCCTTCCGGGCATCCAGCGGAACAACTTCATCGATGCGTTCGAGCAGGGCTTCGGCAACAC
>JBDHDY010000557.1:0-3073 GCA_039591275.1 Gemmatimonadota bacterium
AGCTAGAGGCGGCTTCGCGGCTCCGAGGAACGGTTCCTCGAGGCGGCACGGTTGCGGCGGCGCAACAATACCGGAGAGTCGAGGTCTACCATCCGTGACCTTGGCCATTGGAAAGCCTCCAAGTCCCGGCCAATGACACTCGACCGGGACGTGGCGCCCACACTCAGCCCAGCACTCTCACCCACCCAACCACATCGACAGTTCTGATCGACGCCGCATCGCAGCACCGCGCTGGGCTGCGCGCAGACGCCAAGGGGTGATCTCCGTGTCACTGTGGAGGGTGAGAATATTAGAGGAGTACGGTCAAGCGACGATCAATTTGGAGGCTGGACGGGTCAAGAGAATGAAGTGAATCCCTACAACTCCACTACGGTACCGATCTCCTCCCGCTCGGCCCGCTCCAGCGCGCTTGCCGCCGCACAAAGATCTTGGATCGCCAGGCCGACAGACTTGAAGACGGTGACTTGCTCGTCGCTGTTACGCCCAGGTTGGGTTCCCGTCACGATCTCCCCCAACTCGATGAGCTCTTCGGGGTCCAGCGATCCGTCGTTCACACACCCGATCAGTTCACCCGCATCCGCAAGGACCGCCTTCCGGTCGTCCACTACGATCCTTGCACGGTGAAGAATTCCCGGGGCCAGCTCGCGCATGTCGCGGGTGCCCGAGCCAACGGCATTTACGTGGGTGCCTGAGCTAATGTCGGCCGAGCCGAGGACCGGTCGGGTAGCCCTGGTGGCGGTGCAGATGACGCCGGCGCCATCAGCGGCCTCCTCGGCCGAGCACGCCACGGAGATCGAGTCTGGCACGCCGGGTCGACCGCTCATTTCGCGGGCAAATTCCTCAGCGTGATCTCGATTCCTCGAGAACACCGAAACCTCCTCGATCGGTCTCACATAGCAGACCGCCTCGAGTTGGGTTTGCGCCTGCGCCCCGGAGCCAATGATCGCCACACGGTGGACGTCCGAACGGGCCAGCAACGTCGTGGCCAGGCCGGATGCTGCACCCGTACGAAGAGCAGTGAGCGTAGTCCCCTCGAGCAACCCCTGGGGCTCTCCGGTATCGGCGTTGAACATCACCACGACACCGTGGATGGGCGGAAGGCCTCGACCGCGGTTGCCTGCGCACAGGGTCAGAATCTTGGATCCCATGCGAACAGGCTCGCGAGTCGCGGCGGGCATGAACACGGCGGAGACGTGCTCGTGTGGCAGCTCGAGGTGTGTCTTCAAGGGGACATCCGCCTGTCCCCAAGCGAGCACTCTGAAGGCCTCGTGCATCGCCTCGATCGCCACAGGCATCGGGAGAGCCATCCGCACGTCCTCGGCGGACAGAAGTCGCAGTTGCATCGGTAGGCGGATTCCTCGCTGACTCTGTCCTGCCTAAGATTCCCGCCGTCCCGCCCACGTCAACCTCCCGTACCGCACCTCCTCACCACCCTCATCGCAGCCGATGAGCCCGCGAGAAAGAACGGGAGCGGAGAAACTGTCTCCGCTCCGCAACCGAATTCGCCGTATCAGATCGTCGAACTCAACCTTCCGCCCGGAACACAACCTTCCCACCGACGATTGTCATCACCACGCGAGCGTCGGGAATCTCATCTTCGGGGACTGTCATGATATCTGTCGAAAGCACCGTGATATCTGCAAGCTTCCCCCGAGTGAGGGAGCCTTTGATATCCTCCTCGAAAGCGGCGTAGGCGTTGTCCAAGGTGTACGACCGAAGGGCCTCTTCGCGGTTCATCCGCTGATCGGCATAAAACACAGATCCATCGTTCAGCTTCCGAGAAACTGACGCGTAGAAGCTGGCGATGGGGTCCACGTCTTCCACCGGCGCGTCGGTGCCGTTCGTCACCACGACACCAGCCTGCATCAACTTCTGCCACACATACGCACCGCTTTCCGCGCGCTGTGCCCCTAGGCGCTTGTAGACCCAGGGGCCATCCGATGTCGCGTGGATCCCTTGCATCGCCGCGATCACGCCGAGCTCTGCGAAACGCGGGATATCATCCGGATGGATATGCTGTGCGTGCTCGATGCGCCAGCGAAGATCTCGACCCTCGCCGGCGACCTCGAATGTCCTTTCGTAGATGTCCAGAACCTCTCGGTTGGCACGGTCACCGATTGCGTGAGTGTTAACCTGGAATCCGTGTTGGATAGCGATCTCCGCCGTTCGCGTGATGTCCTCCACCGTCTCCAAGGTGAGGCCGGTACTTTGCGGAGCGTCCTCGTACGGCTCGAGCAGCCAGGCGCCGTGTGGCCCAAGCGCACCATCGATTTGTCGCTTGATGGACCGAACCGTCAGGTAGGAACTGCCGTCGTTCAACATCTTGTAGTCAGGAAGCCTCTCGGCCATAGCCTCGTTGGACTCGTACCTCACCATGGCATACAACCGCACCGGGAGGTTTCCCTCACCCGCAAGGCGCTTGAAGAAATCGATTGTCTCAAACGAGGCGCCGGCGTCGTGAAAACTGGTGACACCCTTTGAAAGAAGTTCCTGGCCGGCGAGTTCCACGATGCGACGCTGCTCGGCCTCGATTTCTTCATCCGAACGCTGTGACTCGTAGAGCGCGATGGCATCCTCGAACACATCCTGTGCGTTCTCACGCATCATTCCCGTTGGATTGCCCTGCGCGTCTCTCACGATCTCACCACCGGCGTTGGCGAACGACGCGTGACCGCTCGCGTGGGTGAGATACACCGGGTTGTCGGGCGAAACTCGGCTGAGGCTGCGGTGTGTGGGCAGCCCCTCCACGCTGGGCGAAGGAACACGATTCCACTTCTCCTGATGCCATCCGCGTCCCAAAACCCACTGACCGGGGTCGGCCTCTTGCACGGCGTCCGCGACCATGTCGACGATCTCACCCCAATTCCGAACCTTGGTGAGGTCCAGGATCATCTGCGCCCGGCCGACGCTCGTGAAGTGCCCATGTCCCTCGATAAAGCCTGGAACTGCGAGCCGGCCTGCAAGATCGATGACTTCGGTAGAGGGACCGGTAAGAGCAGCAATCTCATCGTTGCTGCCCACCGCTATGATCTCATCGCCGACAATGGCAATGGCTTCAGCCTGCGGCCTCTCG
>JBDHDY010000558.1:0-5256 GCA_039591275.1 Gemmatimonadota bacterium
TACCATGATGTCCCGAACGGCGTCAACCTTTTTGAGTAACTCCGGATTGCACCCGTACAGTTCCACCAAAAGGTGTTTGCCCAATGCCCTCAATTCACTACCCCCTTTCTTTCGAGACGTCTTGCTCGATCTCACCCCCCACAATGCTCAAACATCCCTTGGCTTATACAACGTTCTGACAAAATTGCAAGAAAAAAGTGCACCTCCCGCTTGCCGCGAGACACGGGCTGCTCATCGAGTCCGTGTGCCCGCCGGTATCCATTCAGCTGTCGTCTCCCTGAGGCGTAGGCAAGAGTCATAAGTCCCCGCCTGGAAGCCGCTCGTGCTCGGCACAGTTATTGCAAATTTCATGCTCAAATCACCGATAGCGCGAAAATACCGTACGCCGCGCCCACTGAAGCCGCCGAGCGGCAGAGGCCCGGAGCGATTTCGCAGCGAGACAGAAGATGCGCCGAAACAATAGAGCCCAAGAGGCAGGCTTCACCCTGATCGAGATCGTGATCGTCGTGGTCCTGGTGGGGATCATGTCTGCTCTGGCCCTGCCCCGGTTTATCTCTCCCAGGGCAAGCCTCGCCGCGAGGAGGCTCGCCGCGGATATTCAGTATGCCAAAGAGCTGGCCGTCCGGCTGCAGACGAAGAGCGGGGTTTTCATCATGGACAGCAAAACGTACCGCGTCTTCCAGGATGACGATGTCTCCACGGCCGCCTTCGATCCGGTCACGGGAGGGAACTTCGAGGTCTCCATATCCGGGATGTTCTCGGACGCGACCCTGGACAGCAGTTTCGGCAACACCCTCAAGTTCGATGCCCTGGGCACGCCCTTGGACGGCTCCGACGCCAAGCTGACGTCGCCGCCCGCTAACGAGATCACCATCACCTCCGGCGGGGAGACCTGGACCATCACCGTGGAACCAAATACGGGCAAGGTGACGCTGCCATGAAGCCGCTAAGACTCCATCGGGACGAGAGAGGTTTTACCATGGTCGATCTGGTCCTCGTCATCATCATCGTGGCGATAGCGATACCCCCCATGGTGGCGCTCTTCATCCAGGTGGTAAGCGGGAGTACCTTTGGGGTCACCGTGAGCCGCGCCAATGCCTTGGCCTCGACCTTGCGCGAAGAGATCCAGTCAAAGAAGTGGGATGAAAGCGCTCCGCCACCGAGCCTGCCCCTCGGCCCCGAGACTGGGGAGAGCCGTGCGACCTTCGACGACGTGGATGACTTCGACGGCCTGGACGAGTCCCCGCCCCAGGACTCGCTGGGGGCGATCTTGGCCGGCTTCACCGGCTTCCGACAGCAGGTCTCGGTCTGTTACGTGACGAATACCGACTTCGACACCTGCATAGGGGGGCCCACGATGTATAAGCAGGTCACGGTGACGGTCACCGACCCAGAGGGAAGAACCACCCAACTGGCGACGGTGATCGCCGGCTTCTAGGCAACAGGGCGGAGTGAAAATTCGTCATTTTTGGGAGGAGTAAATTGATGAGGAAATTCGTGAAAGGGAAAGAGGGATTCACCCTTATCGAGATAATTCTGGTGATAGTTATCATCGCCGTCCTGGCGGGGATCCTCATCGAGCCCCTCCGCCAGGGGATACAGAGCTACGTGGGCATCGAGACCCGAGCCGACCTAACCTCCCAGGCCCGAGAGGCAACCATGAGAATGGTCCGGGAGCTGCGCAACATCCAAAGGGAGGCTGACAATACCCCCAACATCGTTTGTGATATCGTCGGCGATGAGGCGACTGTCTCACGCATCCGCTTCCTGGATGTCGAAAACAATGACATCAAGTTCTACCTTTCGGGGACTAACGTGCAGCGAATGGACATGGACACCTCGGCCGATAACATCCTGGTCGATCAGGTGTCGAGCCTCCAATTCCGATATTTCGACGGAAGCAATGCCGAGCTGACCCCGTCCCCACAGCTTAGCGAGGCGCAGTGCAACAATGTGCGGAGGATTCTGGTGATCCTGACCATGCAAAGGGACGCCGAGACGGTGACGATGACCGGCCAGGCTTTCGTGCGAGACCTCAGGGGGCTGTGAGATGACCATGCGGACGTTGGGCAATGAAAAAGGGGTGAGCCTCATCATGACGGTGGCGACCCTGTTGATCCTCTCCCTCATAGCGGTCGTCCTGATCTCTCTCGTAGGAACGGAAACCTTCTCCGCCCTCAATCAGACCCAATCACTCCAGACCTTTGATTTAGCCGAGGCCGGAGCCCACCGGGCTATCACGTATATGGGCTTGGAGGCGGGAAACTGCACGGATATTACGGGCGCGAGCCAGTTTACCAATGTCGCCATGGGCCGGGGGACCTTTACCGTCACGGCGACCCACTATAATCCCACACCCACCACCCTCTCCGCTGACATCAATGCTAATGCGAAAAATATCTCGGTTGGCAGCACCGCCGACTTCGCGCCCCATGGAAGGATTCATATCCAGCAGCCGGCACCCGAAGTAGACGCCGTCACCCCGCAAACGAGCGCTGGCAGCTCCATGACGATCTCCCACACCGTCAGCGGGGCCGACCGCCTGCTGGTCGTGGGGATCTCGCAAGGCAATGTGAATGCCCCCGTCGCATCGCTCACCTATGGGGCAACACCCCTCACGCTCCTCGGAACCGAAAGCGCCGGTCCCTCCTCGACCCGCCGGTCGGAACGGCGGACGTGGAGCTGACCTTTTCGGGCACTCCGAGCGATGGCTCCGTCGTCGGCGTCATGAGCCTCACGAACGTGAACCAGACGACCCCGTTTGGGCTCTTCGTGACCAAGGCGGGTAACGGCACAGCCAGCGAATCCGAGCAGGGTGAGCTGGTGATTGACATCTTTGCGAAGGCCACCCCGGTAGCCGCCACTGTGGTGTCCGGGCAAACCGAAAGATGGAATCAGGCATTTAGCAACTCCGCATATGGTGCCTTGAGCACCAAGCCGGGCGGCAAAAACGTGACGATGGCGTGGTGGAGCGCCGACGATTGGGCCATCGGGGCAGTGTCGGTCAAACCATTAGATCCCGAATCCGTCAATTACGTGGACACAACAGCCGATACCTTCCGAAAGGCCCAAAGAGGGGTGAACGGGACCACGGCCATCAGCCATCTCACTGGGGCCATGGTGACCCAGGACCAGTGTCTCATCACCTCGACCGGAACGATCCCTGGCCCTTCCGGCCCATCAAAGCGTGTGGTGCAGGTGGGCGTCGAGTATCCATAAGTCCAATCTGCATTTCGGATTTGGAATTTCGAATTTCGAATTTGAATCCCTCACAGGACTCAGAATGAAAAAATCCGCAGTTCGAATTCTACCTCCTCTCAGCCCTCCCCTCTGAGCTCTCAACTCTCTGCTTGCCCTGAGCCCCTCGACTAAGCTCGGGACAGGCCTGGTCGAAGGGCCTGCCCTGAGCCCCGTCGAAGGGCTCTCAGCTCTCAGCCTTCAGCTCTCCAATCTCGCCTCTAACTGTCTATCAACATTAAAAGGGGGTGTCCGAAATCCGGGCAGTTCAGTTTCTGCCTATGGGCAGGGCCGCCCACGGCTGCCCGTGCCTACATGGTACCTAACTTGCTGAAAAAATGGGGTTAGCTGGAGGGTGCCCCACTGGCATGGGCATTGCTGCCTCACAGGCGTGTGATCTCGGGGTGTGCCCGTAAGGGGTGCCCCGAAAAGCATTTGGAGGCTTTATCGTGCGATCTACTATCCCCCCAGTGGCCAATCAGCCCCTGGGGACAGCGGGCGATCCGCCGACCGTCAAGAAGAACGCGGAGAAGAGGGAACTTCTCCTGCGCCTTCTTATTTTCACCGTCGTTATTTCTATGGGCCTCTTTGTCCCCGTGGAGCGCGCGGACGCGGCGTGCACCGCGGGCCCGACAACGTATACAACGCCCGGCACCTTTACGTATACCGTGCCTTCCGGCTGTGATTCAGTATTCATCCAAACCTATGGCGCAGGCGGTGGGGGGTCCACTGTCGATGGCGGCGGCGGCGGCGGCGGCGGCTCTGTCGTCGAGCGCACGGACACAACGCTTCTTGCTGTGGGAGGCGGCGGTGGTGGTGGTGGGGCTGACGCTGGAGGTGACGGCGGTGGTGGTGGTTATGCGGAAGCCACTGTCAGCGTGTCGGCCGGCGAAGATTTAAATGTATGGGTCGGCGGCGGTGGTGTGGGTGGCTGCGGCTCTATCGGCTGTGCCGGTGGGGCGGTGAATGGCGGCAGTGGTGGTTCACCCGGTGGGAACAGCACCTACGGCGGCGGCGGTGGTGGTGCGGATCTACAGAATGGAGGCGACAGCGTTTATGGCGGCGCTGGTGCTGCTGGTGATCAAGGAACCGGTGGAGCCTCTACTTATGGCGGGGCAGGTGGTGGTGGCTCTACGTGCGGAACCAGCACCTTTGGGGGGACCTGTGGCGTTGGCGACCCCGACCGTGAAGACGGCGGCGGTGGCGGTGGTTATTCCATTAGCGGCGGTACGGTTACCCTTGGTAGCGTAGGAACAACCGGTGGTGCCGCGGCAAATGGCGGTCCCGGAACTGGCGGGAATGCAGCGAATGGTGGTGACGGTCAGGTTGTCATTACACCCAGTGGCCCCCCCGGACCGACCGCGGTGGTCTCAAATGTTTCACCGGGCTGGTTAAACAACAGGACAAGTGCTGTATTCCACAACGGCTCCCGCATTTTTCTCCTCTACTCCAAAGGGGGCGCAGACATCTTCTATCAGTCGAGTACGGATAATGTCACATGGTCGGGAGAATCCACCCTGATCGGTGGAGCCTCAACCCGTTTCAATCTTTACCTGGTAGACGATGGAAAGTTTGACATGGTCTACTTCGGCTTTCCGAATTCGACATACGTAAGGACCTGCACTATTTCTGGCGCAACGATTACGTGCGGCACCGCTTCGGAAGTGGAAGCTACCAACCACAGTGCCGTCGCGGTGGCGCGGAGTGGAGGAGATCGGATTTATGTTGTCGGGCAGTACAACAGCGACTTTCTGAGAATATACCGCGCCAACCAAACTGGAGATGCTCAGAACGTCCCGGACCTGGATTGGACTAAGGTGGTGAATGACACAGGCGCCGATCCTACTCACATAGCGGTTGTGCCCTACGAGGGTGCTGACAAGGTCCTCGCCGTCTACCAGAATAACGGTGGGGGAACCGGCAACGACGGTGTTCGGTCCATTGTCGTCACATCATCGGGTACAGAGGGCGAGGTAGTACTCAATAACTTTGGAAATCTTCCCGATTTCTCCAGCCCTG
>JBDHDY010000559.1:0-6176 GCA_039591275.1 Gemmatimonadota bacterium
ACACCCGGCCGCATCTCTTCGTCTACTCCGTAGTGCTTCACGTCGCGTGACACGCCGACCACCGTCATCCAAGGGGAATCACCATCAGTACCGGTACGAACCCTCTTCCCGACGGGATCAGCATCGCCGGGGAAGAAGTGATTCGCAAAGGTCTCGTTCACGATGACGGCACGGGACCCCTCATCGCGACCGTCGAATTCGTCGAACACACGACCTGTCTTGAGCGTAACCCCCATGGTGGCGAAATACCCTGGTGTCACAACGCGTGTCAGCACTACCGGATTCGGATCCTCAGGACCGCGTGGAGGCGCCCCCTCGGCTCGGAAAAACCAACCCCAATGTCCAGAGAGCGGCAAAGCGCTCGCGGCGGCGGCCGACGTGACACCGGGAAGTGACCGGACACGCTCTAAGTGCTGGTCGAAGAACGCCAGCTGCTGCTCATCGTTCTCGTACTTGGCCGAAGGAAGGGCGAGCCGATACGACAGCACATTCTCGGTACGGAACCCCGGGTCGATCTGCTGCAGTTTTTGCAGATCGCGCACGCTCAGTCCCCCTACGATGAGCAGTGCGAGCGCTAGTGCAACTTCGCCAGCCACCAGCACGCTCATGCTGCGGCGCTTGCCGAGCGACCCGGACGTACGCGTGGACGACGACTCTAACACGCCCCGCGTATCCACACCGGCAGCCTGGAGCGCGGGCATCAGACCAAACACGACAGCGGCACCAGCCGTGACAACCAGAGTGAAGGCAACAAATCGCCAATCCAGAGCGAAAACCACCCAGCGGGGAAACTGCTCGGTCATCTTGGTCACGAGGGCCGCAGAGCCCCACAGCCCCAATCCGGTGCCTACCGCAGCGCCGACGGAAGCAAGCAGGAGACTCTCCGTCAACAGTTGGCGCACTATACGACCACGCCCTGCACCCATCGCGATCCGGATGCCGATCTCTCGGCTCCTTGCAAGTGATCGAGCGAGCATGAGACCGGCGATGTTGGCGCACGCAATGAGTAGCACAATGCCGACCGCACCAAGCAACACGGACGAACCCAAGCGAAAATCGCCCAGGTAACGGTCGCGCACTGAGTTAACGACGGGCGAGGTGATCTCGTTCACCGACCGCTCCTCAACCATTCCCCGGTGCACGTTCAACAGATCGGCACGGGCTTGTTGCAACGTCACGCCGGGCTTGAGGCGGCCCACCCCCCGCAAGTACCACGAGCCGCCGCGGTTTTCGTCTTCCTGTAACGGGACCCACAACACCGCTTCGTCCACAAACTCGGCGCGGGGGGGCAACACCCCGATCACTTCGTACGACCGGCTGTTGAGCTTTATCGTGCGGCCGATGACTCCTGGATCTCCCCCGAACTGTTGTTGCCAGAAGCTGTGGGACAGCAGCGTCACGCGTGGTCCGTCAGGTATGTCCTCTTCCTCATTGAAAAAGCGTCCCAGCATCGCATCGAAGCCCAGCACCGACGCGAGATCGTATGTCGCGTGCAATACCACAACGCGTTCGGCATCGTCGTCCCCGGCGAAGTTGGCCCCCCGCGTCGTCAAAGTGGCCATGCCCGAGAACGTGCTGTTCGCCCGACGCCACGTGGCGAAGTCGGGATACGCGATCCCAACGAACTCGAGGTCCCACCGCGGTGCCGTCTCGTCCAGATCGACCAGCTGTTCGGAGTCCTCAAAGGGTAGCGGCCGCAGAAACAAGCCGTTGAAGATGCGGAACACGGCGGCGTTCCCGGCGATGCCCAGGGCCATCATCACCACGATCATCAAGCCGTAACTCGGTTGCCGCACCAGCGTGCGAATGGCGTAACGGATGTCGCCGATCAATGTGGACATGCGATCTCCCAAACTTCGTTTCGGTGTTCGTGGCGGTGGCGGAAGCGACGGTGCGAGGCGCTCGCTCACGGCCTGCGATCCCGTGTCCCAACCGAGACGCAACCAGAATCCGACCCCTAGTTGCCGGCCCCGCCCCACCCGCTCGGCGGACATATCGAGGAACAGCCTCTCCATCTCGCTTCCTCGCTCCCGCCGGTAGCGCCTCGGGAAGAGTCGAAGCAGGAAGCGATAGAGACCCAGCGGCTTTGCCATGGTCAGGTGGGCCTCTCGCTGCGAGCGGCATCCGCCCACTGCGCCAGCATCTCGGCCTCCTCAGCCAGGCGGGTCCGCCCACCTCGGGTCAGCGAGTAGTACTGCCGCCGCTCATCCTCGGGCTCGGTTTCGGGAGCGCATGTGGCCGTCGGTTCGCTCGAGCACCGCTCGTTGAATGCCGAAGCCGTGCAAGTCCCCGTCGGACAGAGCAAGGAGGATGTGGAACCACTGAGGTTTCATCGGGCGAGGGATCATGGGTTGTTCCCCAAAATATTTATATCAGGTGATACTTATCATGTTTGATACTAATAGTGCCCAAAAGGTTGGACAACATCTGCATTTCAATATGAAACGCCGCAGCGCCCCTTCGCTGAAGTGCCCTTCGAGACGCCGTGCGAGGCACGGCTCCTCCGGGTGATCGGGCTGCGCCTTTGAAGGCGCGCCGCGTAACGCGGAGCCCGGCCTTCAGGCCAGGGACATCCACGACCGGCAATCGTTCTCACACCAGCGGCTGAAACTTTCTCTCTCGCCGGACGTATATATCACAACGTGACATGTGTATCCGTGACATAAGGGGAGTGCGTTCATGCCAAAGCCGCAGCCATCTGACGAGCAGCCTCTTTCCAACGTGGCGGTCGAGATCCTGCTGACGCTCACCAAGGGCCCAAGCCACGGCTACGCCATCAAGCTCGATATCGAAGACCGCGTGGGCGGGAATTTTCTTTTGGGGTCGGGGAGCCTGTACCAGGCCATCTACCGCCTCGAGCGCCGAGGGTATATCGCAGAAGCGGAGGAGGCCGGGACGGTCGATGCGCGCCGGGGGCGAGTATACCGGATCGAGCCGGCGGGGCGCCGAGCTTTGCAGGAGGAACTCGCACGAATGGATCGCATCTTGAAATACGCCCGGGACAAAGCCGTCGCGGCCGGGGCCGAGTAGCACTGTGCCCGGCCGGAAAGACCATCGGCAGGCCGAATCCGGCGTGCGGACACTCGCCGAGCGCGTGTTCCTATTCCTTTTGATGTTGTATCCGCGGTCGTTCCGTGAGCGGTTCGCTCAAGATCTGTTGGTCTTCTTTCGCACCCACCGCAGCCATCCCCGATTCTTGGGGCCGCTCGGCACGCTCCGATTTTGGATGCACACAGCCGCCGACGTGTTCCGCACCTCCATTAGCGAACACAGGGTGAAGCGGTGCGCGGCAAGTCGGGGGCACGAGATATCGGACACCGGGCCATCCATGCGGGCGGGGCCGTCGTATCGCAAGAGGGGAGACGCTTTCATGTCAAAGCTGCTTCAGGATCTTCGCTTCGCAATCCGCTCGCTTCTCCGAAGACCTGGCTTCTCGTTCGTCGCCGCGCTCACGGTCGCGCTCGGCGTCGGCGCCACCGCCGCAATCTTCACCGTCGTGAACAGCGTGCTCCTGCGGCCGCTTCCCTACCATGATTCGGACGGGCTGGTTACGGTCGGCGTGGACCGCAAGGGCCGCCCTATGGACGACATGTCCCCTCCGGACGTCGCCGATCTCGCGGCCCTGTCGCCGGCCCTGGCGACCCTGGTCGGCTACCAAGGTTTGACCATCACGCTCACCGGATTTGGTGAGCCGGCGCTTGTCGGGGTTGCACGGTTATCCGACGGACTTCTGGAAACCTTCCATCTCTCACCCGCGCTCGGTCGGGACATTCGCGCAGAGGAAGCCGTGCCAAATGCGGCGCGAGTAGCGGTAATCAGCTACGGGTTTTGGCGTGACCGCTTCGGGATGTCCCCCGACGCACTTGGTGAGACCATCGAGCTCAACGGGCGGCCCTTCGAGGTTGTCGGGGTGGCACCTGAAGGATTCGACTTTCCCGCGCGGACCCAGGTGTGGTTCCCTCACCGCATCAACCCGGAAAGCTGTGGACGTCGTTGCCACACCTGGAGAACCATCGGTCGTCTCGCCCCTGGCGCGACGGCGGCTTCTGCGCAGGCTGAGGCCCGCGCGATCGCTGCGAGACTGTCGGACGCTTACCCGGAGTCGAATTTTGAAAAGGATTTCCACCTGATGTCACTTCAGGATCACGTCGTCGGCGATGTACGGGCGGCATTATGGATCCTCCTCGGCGCCGTCACGGCGGTCCTCCTCATCGCATGTGCCAACGTGGCGAACCTGCTGTTGATCCGAGCATCGACGCGCACCGGGGAGATCGCCGTACGAGCGGCTCTCGGAGCAAGCCGCGGGCGACTCACGACACAGATCATCGTAGAGAGTGGGGTTCTCGCAGCAGTCGGTGGTGCGGGAGGATTCCTGCTGGCCGCGCTCGGGGTGGAGGTGCTCCGCCTGACATCGGCCGGGACGATCCCCCGCGTCGGCGAGATTTCCATCGACGGAACTGTGCTCCTCTTTGCGCTGGGCCTTATCCTCGCCGTCACTTTGCTGTTCGGGCTCAGCCCAGCCGCGTACCTCGCGCGCGTTCCCCTATCGACGAACCTGGTCCACGCGAGCCGCGGATCCGAGGCGGCGCCCATGAGACGACGATCGCGCAGCTTGCTGCTCGGGTTGGAGATCGCCCTTTCCGTCATTCTGTTGATCGGTGCCGGGCTGCTTCTCCGGAGCTTCGGGCAGCTCTACGCCGTGGACCTCGGCTTCGAGACGCGTGAGATCGTGCGCTTCACGCTCTCGCGGGGCGGGGAGCTCGACGAGGTACGGACATTTTATCGGACGTTGGAGGAGCGCATAGCGGCCGTGCCTGGAGTGGAATCGGTCGGCTCCGCATAGCGGCCGTGCCTGGAGTGGAATCGGTCGGCTCCATCTATGGCGCGCCACTCGGGCTCGGCCACACGACATCCGTCGTGCTGGTGGCAGGACGGCCCGAACCGGAGGCCGGTCGCGAAACGTATTCGGCGATTCGAGCGGTGAGTCCCAACTATCTCGAGACCGCGCGCATTCCGCTGATCCGCGGCCGAACACTGGAGCCCTCGGACGACGGCGGCCCCGTACCGGTCGGCGTCGTCAACCAAGCATTCGTGCGAGAGAACTTCCCAGACGAAGATCCACTGGGGCGGCTGGTTCGTATCAGGACGGATCAAGGGTACGGGAGTCCTTACTGGACGATCGTGGGAATCGTGGGTGATGTTCGATCGGAATCCCTCACTCAGGCGCCCGTACCCGAGATCTACGTGTCGCACGGGCATTTCGGGCCGGGCTTCATGACGGTCACGGTTCGGGGCGCGCGCAGCGCCGGAAGCCTACTGCCGGCGATTCGCTCCGAGGTGCGCGCGCTCGATCCGAACATCGCCCTCCAGAGCATCGAGACCGTTGCCGAAGCCGTGAGCCGGGAAGTGGCGCCCACTCGCTTCTACATGCTGTTGGTGAGCATCTTCGCGGTGCTTGCGCTGATCCTCGCCGCGATCGGGCTGTCCGGGGTGCTTGCGTACCTCGTCTCGCGACGGACTCGGGAGATCGGCCTCCGGGTAGCTCTCGGGGCACGCCAGCAGGAGATTGTCCGCATGGTCGTAATGGAAGGACTTCGCCCCGTCCTGCTGGGAGCGTTCGCTGGCCTCGCCGTCTCGTTCTGGGGTGCACGCGTACTTGAGGCGGTGCTCTATGATGTCACTTCGAGGGATCCCTGGACGTTCGCCATGGTCCCGGTGGTACTCCTCCTCACCGCTCTCGTAGCCATGCTGATTCCGGCCCGGCGCGCCAGTCGTGTGGATCCAGTGAAGGCGCTTAGTGGGGAGTGACCCCCCGTCACCACAGCACCCCACCCAAGCCACCCCTCGTGTCCAGCTGCCAGCGGCCAGCTCTGAGGGGAACGGGACTGTTGCACGAAGCAGTGCCTTCCCGGAACCTGATCCGCGCCAGAGCGTATTCGCCGTGCATCGTCTTTCAAGACGAGCACGGAGTGCCGAGCCCGCGCTTTAGCGCAGGGAAGAGAGGACCGGCGCCTTCGCTAACCGAATTTCCCACACCACGGAAACATCCACGCCCCCCGCTGGTATCAGTAGCTCAGGCTTCGAACGCCCATTTTCTAGTCAAAATTGATCTCATGGACCATGCGAGGGATATCATGAAACGGTTCGCCCCACGAGCTCTGGGGATACTGCTGCTG
>JBDHDY010000560.1:0-2636 GCA_039591275.1 Gemmatimonadota bacterium
ACTCTCTCCGGCGGCATGAAACGCCGGCTGAACATCGCCCTCGCACTCGTGCACGATCCTGAGATTCTCATTCTCGACGAGCCCCAGGCCGGCCTCGACCCGCAGAGCCGCATCCTCGTCAGAGAATACATCCGCTCGCTCGCCGACCGCATGACGGTCATTCTCACGACCCACGAGATGGACGAAGCGGATCGACTGGCCGATCGGATCGCCATCATCGACCACGGCCGGCTGTTGGTGCTCGATACAGCGGACTGCCTGAAGAGCCAGATTGGCAACGGTGATGTGCTGGAGATTCACATCCCCGACGCAGGGACCGACGAGGTGAACCACCTACGGCATGCTCTTCCGGAAGAGCTACGTAACCTGTCCATCGAACAGGGCACCTTGCGACTCGTTGGGGTTGACGTGCTCAATGCCGTACCTGCGTTGATCCAGGAGTTGCGGAACGCGAACCTGCAGGTACACCAGGACATCACCGTTCGCAAGAAGACGCTGGAGGATGTGTTCATCGCATTGACCGGGAGGAGGTTGCGGGAGTGAGATTGGCCAGCCTCTTCAAAAAGACGATGATCGAGAACTTGCGGGACTGGAAGGTGCTGATCCTGACGTTGAGCTTCGCACCCTTCTTTGTCGTGTTGATGTACTTCTATTTCGGCGAAGCCGCCACAACTCCGCACCGCGTCATCGTGGTCAACAATGATGAAGGAGCAACGCTTGGTGCCGACAGCGTTCTCAACGCGGGACAGGGTCTGGTTGTGGAGTTGATAAACGCCCACTATCCCGAGGGGGAGAAAATCTTCCGCGTGCGCCAAGAAGCGGAACTGGAGACGGCTCGGCAACTTGTGCAGGACAGATCCGCAGATCTCGTGGTAGAGATCCCCCCGGGGTTCTCGAAGACTCTGCGGGATCACCGAGTAGGAAGCGAGCAGCCTCCCGCAGTCCTCACGACCTATGGTGACCCAGTAAACGCCAGGTACATCATGGCTGCCGTCTGGAACGACATGATTGCCTACGAGTACGCCGGCTCGGTAACGGGCATGACTAATCCGCTCGAGCTTCGGGCGTACACCGTAAGCGGTGTCGAATCGTTGAGCGACTTCGAGCTCTATGTTCCCGGCCTCCTGGCACTCGCCCTGATAATGCTGATGTTCACCGCAGCCGCCTCCCTTATAAAGGAAAAGGACAAAGGCACCATAATCCGCCTGAGAATCTCGAACATGACCACCTTCGAGTGGCTGACAGCGGTGAGCCTGACCCAGGTCATCCTCGGCCTCTTCGCCGTGGCCTTGACGCTCGTGACCGCCATGGCGCTGGGATACGAGATCTCTGGATCGCTGTTCCCCCTGACTGTCGTCATTCTGGTCTCATGTCTGGCGATCGTGGCCATCGCTCTCGTGGTGGCAGCCTCGCTCAGGACGATCTTCGATCTCCTGACCATTGGGAGCTTCCCATTCTTCATCTTGATGTTCTTTTCCGGCGGCATGTTTCCACTTCCGCAGTTGCGCGTGTTCGCGGTGGGCAGCCGTGTGGTGAACGTCAATGACATTCTTCCCACCACACACTCCATAGCTGCCCTCAACAAGGTCTTGAATCTCGGTGCGGGATTGCCCGACGTGATCTTCGAGCTGGGAGCAATCGTGGCACTAACGGTAGCGCTATTTGCAGGCGGCACATGGTTATTTACCAGGCGCCACATGCGGGCCGCTGCCTAGGCTAACCACGGGACGGACCGTGAACGGAGCAATTGCCAAGGTTGGTGGAACGGACCGCGACGAGGAGACTGCAGCCCGCTCTTGGCACCGGTCACCGACAATCGCCTGGGTGAGCCTGTGCCTTGCCGTGGCGTTACACGTGGCGGACGAGGCTTTCCATGATTTCCTAGCCGTCTACAATCCGAGCGTGATTCGCATCAGGGAACGGCTACCCTTTCTTCCGCTGCCTACTTTTACCTTCGAAGTCTGGATCGCCGGCCTGGCCACCGCCGTCGTCGTGGCCCTGGGCCTCTCACCCTTCGTATTCCGGCGGAAGAGCTGGATGCGGATCGTGGTCATGATCGTCTCCGCGCTGATGATTCTCAACGCGCTCGCGCACCTGGCGGGGTCAGTTCGAACGGGCAGCGTGATGCCCGGCGCGCTGTCGTCCCCGATCCTTCTCACGGCCGCCATATGGTCGTTGTCCCGAGCATGGACAGGCTGGAATTCACAGTGACTTTTGCGGTGGGCCGCGGCTTCTCCGAAGGTGCGGAGACCCTCCGCCATCCTAGCTGGACAACGAGTGGCTTGGCTGTTATGTGTACTGAACCCACCGAGCGAGAGCGAGACGATGACAGCGCCACCTCCCTCAGCTTCCACCGATCTCCAGTGCATTCCGGGCGTCGGCCCCAGCATCGCTGAGGATCTGCACGACTTGGGCATCCGGCAGGTGGGGGATCTCCGAAGCGCCGATCCGGAGCGGCTGTACGAGCGGCTGTGCCTCCAGCGCGGCCTGGCGATCGACCGCTGTGTGCTCTATGTCTTCCGGAGCGCCGTCTATTTCGCGAGCCACGAGGAACCCGATCCGGAACTCCTCAAATGGTGGAACTGGAAGGACACTCCCGAGACAACGCCGGTTAATCGAGGACGAATTTCGCGGTT
>JBDHDY010000561.1:0-2634 GCA_039591275.1 Gemmatimonadota bacterium
GTCGGCGTGACCGGCACCAACGGCAAATCGACCACGGTGGCGCTGATTCGGCACTTGCTCAACGCAGAGGGGCGGGTGGCCTCGATTGGAACGTTGGGGGCCTTCGACGGCGGTGGGTCGGCCCTGTACCGGGAACATCTCACGACGCCGGGAACAGTTGAGATTCACGCCACCCTCGCCGAACTAAAACACGGCGGTGCGACCACGGTGATCCTGGAGGTCTCCTCGCACGCGCTCGACCAGTCGAGAGTCCACGGCCTCGCGTTCCGCGCGGGCGTGTTCACCAATCTCACCCACGACCATCTGGATTACCACGCCACCTTTGACGACTATCTGGCCGCCAAGTTGCGATTGGCGGATCAGGTTCAGCCGGAGGGCGTGTTCGCGGTGAACATCGAGGAACCCGCGTGGCGTCGGCTGGGGGAACTCCCGGCTCACCGCGTGCTCACTTTCGGGCGGTCACACAGCGCCACCGTGCGGGCGTCGGATGTCGCTTTACACTCAGATGGCACGGACTTCGTGCTCCACGTCGGCGACTCGGCCCAGGCGATTCGATTACCGCTCATCGGTGAGTTCAACGTCAGCAATGCCCTTGCGGCGGCGGCGACGGCTCTGGGGTTGGGTCACGACGTCGGCGAGATCGTCGGCCGACTGCCCGGGGTGCCGCAAGTGGCCGGCCGCATGGAGCGATTGGACGACCGCTTCGTGATTCTTCGCGACTACGCTCACACACCCGATGCCCTTGAACGGGCGATGCAGGCGTTGCGGCCCATCACGCAGGGTCGCTTGATCGTGCTGTTTGGATGCGGGGGCGACCGGGACAGGCGCAAGCGGGCGGTGATGGGTGAGGCAGCCGCGCGGGATGCCGACATCGCCATCGTCACGTCCGACAACCCGCGCACTGAGGATCCGGAGCGGATCATCGCAGACATCGAAGTGGGTATGGAAGGCCATTCCTACCATCGCATAGTGGATCGACGAGAGGCCATCCTTCGTGCCGTCGAACTGATGGACGAACACGATTGCCTGTTGTTGGCAGGAAAAGGCCATGAGACCTATCAAGTCATCGGTACCGAGCGCTTCCCCTTCGACGAGCGTGAGATCGCTCAAGAGGCAATTGCGGGCCTCCACGCCAAATGAAAGCATGGACCAGCGAAGAGGTGGCTCGGGTTCTTGCTTGCGAACCTCCTTCCCCTCCCAGCCAAGCAGGGAGATTCCCCTCGGTCAGCACCGACACGCGGACCCTCGAGGCGGGTGCCCTTTTCGTCGCCCTCACCGGCGAACGATTCGACGGACACTACTTCCTCGGTGATGCCCTCGCTGCTGGAGCTGCTGCCGCGGTTGTGCGTCGAGGAACGCCCCCCCTTGAGGGCCTCGGCTTCTTCGAGGTCGACGAACCACTGCAAGCCTACGGACGGCTTGCGCGGGCTCGACGGAGGAAGATCCCCGGTCCCGTGGTTGCGATCACCGGCACCAACGGCAAGACGAGCACGAAAGAGCTCGTAGCGGCGGCTCTTGCCACACGCTGGCGGGTTCACTCGACCAAAGGCAATCTCAATAACCTGGTGGGTGTTCCCCTCACGATCCTTGAAGCACCCGACGAGGCAGAGGCCCTGGTGGTGGAAGCCGGCTCCAACCTCTCTGGGGAGATCGCTCAGCTCCGGGAGATCATCGAGCCCAGCGTCGGCGTTGTGACCAACGTATCGGAGGGCCATCTGGAGGGTTTCGGCTCGCTTCGGGGGGTATTGGCGGAAAAGGTGTCATTGCTCAATGGTGTTCCACTGGGCATCGTGGGCGGGGAGCCGCCGGAGCTTGCGTTGGAGGCGAAAAGGGTGGCGCAACGAGTCGTGCGGGCGAGCCTAGATCAATCCGGTGATTTCGCACCAGATCGATGGCGTTTGGATTCCGACGGACGGGCGGTGTTGGAGGTGCGCGGACGCGAGATACGGTTGGGGTTGTTGGGACGGCACCAGGCCGGAAACGCCGTGCTTGCACTGGCCGTCGGGCTGGAGCAGGACCTGGAGCTGGAGGAGGTGGCGCGCGCGCTTGCCGCCGTCACGGTTCCACCGGGCCGCATGGAATTGATCAACCGAGGGGAGCTGGCGATTCTCAACGATACGTACAATTCCAATCCGGCCTCTCTACGTGCTTCGCTCGAGGTCGCTGCCGATATTCAGGGGGAGCGGCGACTCGTGGTTTTGGTGGGTACGATGCTCGAGTTGGGCGCGGAAGCGCCGCGGCTCCACGAGGAACTAGCCGAAGCCGTGCTTGCTGCCAAACCCGTTCTAGTCGGGGCGGTGGGGGAGTTCGCTCGGGCATTCGGCAAGCTCCAAACGACTCTCGCCGACCGCCTCGTGGTAGCCGATGACGTAGAGACGCTTGGGCGGCTAACTGCATCACGCCTCGTAGGAGACGAGCTGGTCTTACTGAAAGCATCACGCGGCGTCGGACTGGAACGCGCCTTACCGTTTCTCACCCCAGAGTCCGAGGAACCGTGCTCTACCATCTCCTGAAAGACAATTTCTTCGGCTTCAACCTCTTCACGTACATCACCTTTCGGGCAGCGGGTGCGACGGTCACGGCCATTTTTCTCTCGTTCGTCGTTGCCCCACCCATCATCCGCCTCCTGCAGAA
>JBDHDY010000562.1:0-2979 GCA_039591275.1 Gemmatimonadota bacterium
AGACGGAGGTGGCTAGAGAGTACCCGGTCACCTCGAGTCCTCGCCGCGCCATCGCGAGGTAGAGTTGCAGGTCCGGTTCGGGCAGCGACATGTCCGGCACGGAGGGCGGGCGCAGCACGACGCCCCCCGAAGAGTGAAAGTGCTGTGACGCCGCTATGTTCGGATGCGCAATGATGAAGTCGAGCATCGCCCGAAGCTCCAGCTCGGACCCCGCAAACGGCCCGGAGCCGCCTTGCCCGAGTGACCAATTACCTGGGTAGTTGCGATTAGGATCGATACCGCCCAAACGGTCCTCGTTGTACTCGCCATCCTCGTCATTGTCGATCCCTTCGGAGTACACACTGAAGAAGGGGCCTACGTCGCCGGGACGGCGGCGCCGCATGAGTCGAGAGTCACGCTCGTCTACCGTCATGCTCCCCGCAGGATCTCGCACCCGCATCTGCAGCGCTTGGCGGTCACCATCGAGATCCTCCACGCCGTCTTCATCGGTCTCACCGTCCCCGTCATCATCCCAGGGTCTGAGGGTCGTGTCCCGAGGGCGCTCCGGGGTAGTATGGTGCAACTCGGATGCGTCCACCTCATCGGCATCGATCCCGCCGTCCACCCACATGGCGGGCTTGTGTTCCGGACTTCCCACATCGAAGTCGGTCACCGTCAGCACCCAGAGATCACGCCCCTGATAGCTCTTGCCGATGGACTCCAGGCGGGCGAACTGCGGAAACTGATCTGCCGCATCCTCGAGAAACTGTGCGACTTCCGGATAACTGTGGTAGCAATCGAGCATTATGCTCGGCGCGAACCGTTGACATTCAGGGTAGTAGAGCTTCTGCCCGTTCGGGGGACCGCCTTGCCCGCCGGCCACTCGCGCCATTCCCACCACCAGCCAAGCAACGCACAGAACGCGACACCAGAGTTGCATCATCGCCTCCGAGTTGGAGAGCCGACTGAACCAGCGGACGCAGCCGCCGGCACCGATAATCGCAATGCTGTCTCCCGTCCCGTCGAGCGTCAAGGCGGGGCCACGCGCACCAGCCGACCGTTGTGAGGGACGGCTCTGAAAGGAAGCAACTTGTTGTTGCATAAGGAGTTAACAAGCTTCGACTTGTGGCACTTTTAACTCTTAGCTGTTAGCTTTCAGCCGCGGGCTATTGATCGTCTGCGCGCCGCGCGGACTAGCGCGCGCGTATTGCATTCATGGCAAAGTCGTAGAGCTGGCTAACCTCAAACAACCAATCCACATGGCTGATGCACGCCCTCCCCGGATTCTGATTGCGGACGACCAAGAAGACGTCTTGCAGGCGCTGCACCTACTTCTCAAGGGCGAGGGCTTCGAGACGGAGACCGTGACGTCTCCCCACACCGCCATCGAAGCGCTCGAGTATCGAGACTTCGATGCCTTCCTCATGGACATGAACTACACTCGGGACACCACGTCGGGCCTGGAGGGGTTGGACCTGCTCACCAGGACGCAGGGCGTCGACGCAACGCTACCCGTCGTGGTCTTGACCGCCTGGGGAAGCGTTGAGGGTGCCGTCGAGGCAATGAGGCGCGGTGCAAAGGATTACATCGAGAAGCCGTGGGACGACGGACGACTGATAGCAACACTCCGGACGCAGATCGAGCTTGGGCGCGCGCTCAGACACAGCCAGCGTCTAGAGGACGAGAACCGGCGGCTGCGGCGGCGAGGCTTGCCTGAATTCGTGTCCGGGTCGAAGGTGATGAAGCCCGTGCTCCAGTTGATGGAGCGGGTGGCACCGTCCGACGCAAACGTTTTGATCACCGGGGAGCACGGTACGGGAAAGGAAGTTGTCGCCCGTTGGCTTCATGCGGCTTCGAACCGTTCTAGCAATGCTCTCGTGACGGTCAACATGGGCGGACTGTCAGAAGGGGTCTTTGAGAGTGAGGTTTTTGGCCATGTTCGCGGCGCCTTTACGGACGCTAAGACAGATCGGGTGGGGTGCTTCGAGCTGGCAGATGCCGGTACGCTGTTCTTGGATGAGATCGCCAACATCGGGCCGAAGGAGCAGGCCAAATTACTGAGAGTCATCGAAACCGGTGAACTCCAGCGTGTGGGCTCATCCAAGATGCGCCGCGTGGACGCCCGTATTCTGTCGGCGACCAACGCCGACATTGCCGCAGACGTCGAAGCCGGGCAGTTCCGAGAGGACCTGCTGTACCGGCTCAACACGGTGGAAATACATCTGCCGCCGCTGCGGGACCGCCGCGATGACATTGCAGTGCTCGTCAACCATTTTCTTGCCCCGCTGGCTCAGAAGTACGGGAAGGGCCTCAGCGGCTTCGATTCCAACGCGATGCAGGCACTCCAAGGTCACCGGTGGCCAGGTAACGTGCGCGAGTTGCAGCACGTCGTGGAGCGTTCGATTCTCATGGCGCAAGGCGAGATGATCACGGTCGACGATCTGGGGTTGCGAAGCCGAACGGAAAGCGCTTCGCGACTCGAGGACATGAAGCTCGAGGATGCCGATCAGTATCTGATTCAGAAAGCGCTCGAGCGCCACAACGGTAACGTGAGTGAAGCGGCGGAGGCGCTCGGACTCAGTCGCAGCGCGCTGTATCGGCGGCTGCAGCGGCAAACGGACGATGACTCCTGACGCAGGGGGCAAGCGAAAGCCCCTACGACACGAACGACGCGTCGTCTTGCTGGCCCTCCTCGCTGGCTTGCCTGCACTGCTCGTTGCTCTCGTACTTCTTTGGAACGGCGACTTCTCCACAAAGGTGCAGTGGACGTTCTCGGTGATTATCACCTCGGCGTGGTTGGGGTTCGGGTTAGCGTTGCGCGAGCAGGTGGTCCGCCCACTGCAGTCCATCTCGAACATGCTCGCTGCGTTGCACGAGGGGGATTATTCCATCCGCGCACGCCAACTCCGGACCGACGATGCCGTCGGCCTGGCGATGCTGGAAGTCAATACGCTTGGCGAAACCCTCCGCGAACAGCGGCTTCACGCCGTCGAGGCAACC
>JBDHDY010000563.1:0-3462 GCA_039591275.1 Gemmatimonadota bacterium
CCCCGCCTATCGACCGAACACTAACGACGTTGTACCTGATGCGGAGCTGGCGCTGAGAGCTGCGTATGGGCCACGCTCACAGGAGAGCGCGATCCAGCTATTCACACTATCCGAGTCAGCCTACGATGCGGTTCCGTTCATCGAGGGTGTAGCCAACAGCAATCTCATGGTCCTGCTCAAAGACATGATCCTGCTCAACAAGCAGAAGGAGCGAGTGGGCCTTGCGATCTATGGCAACGACGACCGCGCGTTGCTCAGGACTGATCCTGATGGGCTCCACGTTCGCTACAAGGACGTCGGCACTCTGCCCACGATCATTGACATCAACAACGACAAGGTCTTGGTGTCCAACACTACCGCGTGGACGACCATACTTGAGTTCGACATACCGGCCAACACGCTCGGCACAGGCGGCGTTATCCATTGCACTACTCGCACGATCCAGCCCCGAGTCCAGTTTGGAGGGGTGAATTACCCCACCGCATTTACGAAGTCGTTTGCCAGCGGAGGCAACGAAGAAAACTCCGACCTTGAAATCATCATCGCGGGGGATGGAGCGACCAACGCTCAGAAGCTATGGCTCCAATACAAGCGCACCGCTACGATCTTTGACTACGACGAAACACCTGCCGTTGATAGCACAGTCGATCAGCGGGTAACGGTACAGATCAAGTTTTCGTTTGCGTCTGCCCTCCTCTATTATGAGAAGCGTTTTTCTAAAGTGATGTGGTACGACACGGTTGACAGCAGCGAGAAGCTGATCCGACCCTGGGACGACTTGAACGTGGACGACTTCGCAACCGTGGAGATTGAATAGTGGCTCTCGAGGCGTTCGATCGTGATGTGGTGCAGGAACACTTGCTCGAGCTCGTTGAGAAAATAGTCGCATACCTGGACGCACCGGACGCTGCTAAACTGACCGAGATCAAGAACGAAAAGGCCGTGTTCGATAAGTAGACTCAGAAAAGAGGTCGAAGCCATAATGCCTTGGCCGGCAGCCGATCAGAATGAACAGTGGGTGGACTGGTCGTGGTTCAACAATCACGGATGGCGAGCTCTCCCTCCCTACAAGCCTTTCGATGTTGACAAGTTCTGCGCTTTGCATCCCGAGTGCGAGGGTGCGGTCCTTCGATTCGTTTGGCCGAGCGGCAAACCCGATCAGCACTATGCACACTATTACGATGGCTTCACGCGCAACGGTAAGAAGGTGGCGGGCTATGGGTGGGCTCATCCGTTCAAGCCTGTCGCTGATGTGATGGAGAGCTGGAAGGTGGCCCTGGGAGAGCGCGTACCTAAGCTCATCGGCACCGACTACGAGGACGTTACAGATTGGAACCCGACTAAAGCTCAATGGACGAGCACGTTGCAGAGCACTTGGGAGGCGCAGCAGCTCACGTTTCCGAACGCTGCACACATGAGCTACTCCCGCGCGTCGTGGCTAGACTTGCACATCATTCCTGGCGATTGGTTCCATGACATCTTGTGGTGGCTCGCGCATTGGATCTTCCCTCCCTCGCTCAACCGGCAGGCTAGGCATTGGAACGAGATCGAGCTGCCGATAGATAACAACTTCACACCTTGGCGCGGTCGAGTGGTGAAGATAAGGCAGGAGAATGTTGTCGGATGGCAGGGCTCCTCACGCGGAGAGATAGTGCCAAGAGCCCACTCTGATCTTGATTGGTTTAAGAAATCGTTTATAGGACCCGTCTATAATGGCGGGGTGCCTCCGGAGCCTCCTGGTCCTGATCCGGTGCCGGTAGAGGTAGTGGTTCCAACGGGCAAGACCAACGTAACCGTGAGGGAGGTCTAGGGTGGGAAACGGCGATCCTGTGACACAACGACAATTCGCTGAGACAACGGCGCGGGATAAGAAAGAAGTCCTAGATGCCATTGAGAAAGTCAATGGTACGGTACACAACAGCAACGTCGCGCTTGCCAAGATGGAAGCCAAACTTGAGCAAGTGGACGATCTGAAAAATCAGGTCGGCAGCTTGAAAACGTGGGACCGCGTCGATACAGTAATAACGGCAGTAGTGACAGCGGCCCTCGCAGGGCTCGGGATAAATCGGGGTCAACAATAAGAACGGGGGGAACATGAAACTCAAGGACAATAGCGGCTTCTGTTAGGCCGCAAACCTTTGAGCCTGATGCTGGCTATCGGCTCATTGGTCTTAGCAACACTCCCTCAGCAGCCAGCAATATACTCACTCGCACCCACCCCCACCATTGACGCAACCTATTACGCGACAAGGAATTGGGCGCTGCCTACAGCCACGCCTACGCTCCCTCCTCGATACCTTCCATGTGCCTGCGATTTTAGAGAGCACTACCTCGGGGATGCTGACGAGTACCTTGGCATCCTCTCTGATTGGGTTCACCATTGGCACTCATGGATCGAGCTCTACCGGCGTCGGGGCTGGCACGATCTACCAGCAGAGGTAATCCTAGCAATCATCATGCACGAAAGTCGTGGGGGATCCTCGGCCAGGGGAGCCGATGGCGAGTACGGGATCATGCAGGTACTACCGAGCTCAGCGCGTGTCTCCGGACATGAGCTCGCTCAATCCTCAAAGAACCTTTATCACGGGATAGGGCTCCTCGAGTCCTATACGTGGGAGGCAACCTACTATGTCGAAAACGTGGAGAGAGAATACCGCCCTCTACGATATGCGTCTGTGGATGCGGCGGCTAATTTGGAGTGGTGGTACTCTGATACGGGCCGCGCTGCGGTCGGTATGTATCAGTGTGGTCCGACCGGATTTCAGTTGGGTCGATGTGGCCCTCGGGGTGGCCTTAATTATAGTGCTGATGTTCTCGATTGTTGGCTCCCCTGGGTAATTGGTGTATTGTATGGGGAGGAAGGAGAGCCCGACGCACCAGAGAACAGAACGTGCCGCGTCGTGTTACCTGCAAGAAGGTTTCGACCGATGATGTGTCTCAGTTAGGAGAGTGAAATGGAATCCGAGCAAGTTATTGCGCTAATCGTCAGCTTGATCCTTGGCGCCATTGATGTGCCGCTGATCGACTGGCTCAAGAACAAGCTAGGTCTAGGCGGCATGGCAGCGATGTCGCTGGCCTACGTTGCATCGTTTGTGATCGCTGCGGTTGCGTTGTTTGCGAGTGGGCAGCTTGGCTATGCCGACCTAACTCTAGCCAACCTGTTCACCGTTGCGGCTGTGATGATCTCAACCTCGCAGTTTGTTTATCGGAAGTTGAATCCAGAACCGCAAAGCTAGACCGTAATACTCCTTCCTCCTTTCGGACACGGAGCTCCCTTTCGGCGTCGGGGAGCTCCTGTCTTTAATTCAGGATCCTGAGTACCAAAGACTGCAGGGTACTATGCGAGCAGGTCAGGGAAGTTGAGAACAGCGGGGAGATCGAGTCCCCAGGTGAACCATGCGACTGAGAACCAGGGCCGGCCTTTGCCAGTGAAGTCGATCCGCTTCTTGAGGAACACGATCT
>JBDHDY010000564.1:0-2623 GCA_039591275.1 Gemmatimonadota bacterium
CTCCTCGGCGATAAAATGCCATTCATATGGCCGACACGCGAGCCCCCACGCTCCCCGAATTCTCCCGTCACCTGGCGATCGAGACGCCGGAGCACGTCGTGCTCGAGTTCGAGCTGGCCGGTTTAGGCTCTCGCGCCGCCGCAACTGTGGTGGACCTTTCGATCATCGCCGTGCTGTACCTGCTGATTGCCATCTTCTTGGGGATCACGCGAGTGGCGGGAGCCGTGTTGAGTGGTTGGATCACGGCGCTTGCCATAGCCCTGGGGTTCCTGCTCACCTGGGGTTATTTCGCAGTTTTCGAGGCACTCAACGCCGGCCAGACGCCTGGCAAGCGCCACCTCGGGATCAGGGTGGTCATGGACACCGGGCACCCACTCACCTTCCCGGGAGCACTCATCCGCAATCTCATTCGCTTGGTAGATCTTCAGCCAGGCATCTCTTCGCTAGTGGGTATTGCTTGCGCGCTCTTTCACCCACACAACAAGCGCCTCGGCGATCTCGTGGCAGGAACGATCGTCGTGCGTGACCGAGCAGACGACCTCGTTCTCACCGGTCGTGGGCTCCGCGATCGGCACGAGACAGATCAGGAAACAGTGGATGCGGGAGAGCCCAAGCTGACCGATGAAGAGTATCGGCTGCTCGAACAGCTCGTGAATCGGTTGGATAGCCTAGAGAGCGCTCGACGCGATCAATTAGTCACCGTGCTTGCGACCCGATTCGCTCCGCGCTTTCCGGCCCGGGATCCACGGCCCGACATGTTTTTGGTGGATCTCTATACTTCAGAGCGCCGGATCCGACAGAGCCGTTTTGCCACACGACGGGCATCAGATGCGGGACGCGGACAGACACTAGCCACGGCCGAGAGCTTCGTGGCGCGTCGGCAGCAGTCGTGGGAAACGTTTAGAAAACTTGCCGCGGAGACCCAGGCGCGCGGGCTCATATCGCTCGGCGGCGACGAAGTCGTCGCATTCGCGGCACGGTACCGAGAGGTGGCCGCCGACCTCGCCCGGGCGCGGACCTACGGCGTGGATCCCCGCGTAAGCGAGTACCTGGAGCGCATCGTTTCGGCAGGCCACAACACGTTGTATGGTGCCCGCGGCACGAGGCGAGCGGTTCGGCGTCTCGGGTGGCTACGAGAGCTTCCCGGCGCCGTGTATCAAGCCCGCGTCTACGTGCTGATCGCCTTCCTACTATTTGCCGCCCCCGCAGTAGTGGGGTACGTTCTGATCCGCGAGCGACCCACAACCGCGTACGAAGTCCTACCGGACGTGGCGATCGCCCGCGCGGAGTCGGGCGCCAGCCGTATTGCGGCGGGGCGTGGCTATGCCGAGGCACCATCCCCATTTCTTCCCATTGTCGCGTCGGGCATCATTGCCAATAACTTGCAGGTGGCCTTCGGCGCCTTTGCACTTGGCATAACGGCGGGCGTCGGCACCACTATTGTGCTTGTGTTCAACGGCCTGTTCTTCGGCGCGGTCTTGGGGATGTTTGCCAACAACGGCTTGGCCGCCTGGCTTCTGACCTTCGTCGCCGCGCACGGCGTGCTGGAACTCACGGCGATCTTCATTGCCGGGGCGGCGGGGTTGCTGATCGGCAGAGCCGTTGTCGCTCCCGGCGATCTGACCCGGCGCGACGCAGTCGTCCGCAAGGGCCAGCTCGCCATAAAGCTGGTGGGAGCATCAGCCTTCATGCTCCTGCTCGCCGGCATAATCGAGGGCTTCCTGTCAGCCAGCGATGCGGCGCCAGCGTTCAAGTATGCGGCCAGCGGAGCGAGTCTCGCCCTCATCGCTCTATTCCTTATTCATGGGAGGCAAACTATGGAGAGGAGAAACGTGGAGGAACCGGCAGGACAGGGGAGGTAACTAGGTAAAGTCGTGCTGGCCCTCTATGCTGCTGCGCTGGTCGTCATCCTCACGATCGCCGTCTGGTACGTCACGGCCATGCCCGGCGTCACTCATCGCGGTCCCCTGCCACCACTCAGCGACAAGGAACGAGAGATCCAGCGCCACATCGAGATACACGTCCAAGCCCTCGCCGAAGAGATCGGTGAGCGGAACGTGTGGAAACCGAGCGCTCTCAACGACGCGGCTATGTACAGCGGAGAGACTCTGCAAAGACTCGGATACACTGTGCGCCGCCAATCGTACGAAGTGTACAACACGACCGTGTGTAACCTCGAAGCTGAAAAGCGGGGCGGGAACAACCCAGACGAGATTGTACTCATCGGCGCTCACTATGATTCAGTGATTGGCTCTCCGGGGGCGAACGACAACGCCTCCGGCGTCGCGGCCGTCCTCGAAGTGGCACGGCTCCTCAGTAATCGGGAATTAGATCGTACTGTTCGTTTCGTCGCGTTCGTTAACGAGGAGCCACCCTTTTGCTTCACTGGTGACATGGGAAGCCGCGTGTACGCGAAGCGAGCAAGGGAGTGCAGCGAAAAGATCGTCGCAATGCTGTCACTCGAGACCATTGGATGCTACTTCGACACAGCAGGGAGCCAGGCGTATCCGTTCCCATTCGGCTTGCTCTATCCCAAAACCGGCAACTTCATCGCCTTCGTGGGCAACCTGTCTTCCCGTCGGTTGGTACGCCGGTGCATTGCGACCTTTCGGCGTCGGGCGGC
>JBDHDY010000565.1:0-4484 GCA_039591275.1 Gemmatimonadota bacterium
GAGTTCCACCTGGAAGAACTCGAGATGATCTCCGCAGATGGTCGTGGCGACGTGCGCAAGCTGTCCCGTTGGTATTTCGAGGCCATTCGACGAGGGTCGCTCAGCGGCGTTGCCGACCTGATCTCACATCGCGTCCCATTCTCAGAAGTGGAGCAAGGGTTCGAGCTGCTCGAGCGCGAGCCCGAGAGCGTCGTCAAGATCGTCGTGAAGTACGACTGAGATCTTCACGGTGCGACCACATATTGACTGTCGCAGCCATGATCATCGGATGATCACCGCTGGTATGAATTGGAGCACGTTGCAATGTCGTTGAAGAAGGTCCTGCACGATTTCTCGCTCGACGAAGCGTGGCGTCACCTGCAGTGGCTCGAGGAGCGCGCCCCGGCTCGGATTTCGGGCACTCCGGACCAGAAGCGTGCAGGAGAGTATTTCGCTGAGCGACTCGAGAGCTACGGGCTGGAGGCTCGATTGGACACGTTCACGGCCTATCGGAGCGTGCCCCTGCGTGGAGCCCTCACGGTCGTGTCTCCCATCGAGCAGAATTATCCCTGTGAACCCTGCGGGCACATCGTCTCGACGCCTGACGAAGGCTTGGAAGTAGAACTCGTGTATGTGGGTGCCGGATCCGAACAGGAGTATGTCGGCAAGGAGATACGTAATGCTGCGGTAGTGACGGAGATTTCGTCCGGCCCGTCACGACCGGAAAAAGCTCGTATAGCGGCAATGCACGGCGCTGCCGTCATCATCTTCGTCAATTGGGGCTTGCCGGACTTCCGTACCATCCCGTGCGGTGCAATCAAGTGCGTCTGGGGTAATCCTACACGCGCCACGCTGCCTGATGTCCCCCAGATCGCCGCGATCGGGGTCAGCCGCGCGGCTGGTGACGAGATCATCGCTCTGCTCGAGAATGGCGCCGTTCGTGCCCGAATCGTTGCGCAGGCCACCCGAGACTGGGGGCCGCTGACGCAGCCGTGGGCCCGACTGCGGGCGGCCAACAATCCGACCGGAGATTTCCTACTCGTTGGGGGCCACTACGACGCATGGAAACCCGGCATGACGGACAACGGGGCAGGGAACGCTCTGAAGCTGGAACTCGCGCGCGTGTTCGCAGCGCATCGGGAGTCTCTGGCGCGCGATATCGTCTTCGCCTTCTGGAACGGTCATGAGATCGGAGACTACGAAGGCTCAACCTGGTTCGCCGATCGATATTGGGATGAGCTCGATTCCCACGCAGTCGCCTATTTCAATGTCGACTCTGTGGGTTTTGCACACACTTCGTTCTACCTCGGCGACTCTACGCCGGAGCTCAAAGATTTCCATCAACGAGCCGAACGGGAAATTCTTGGCGTGGAGACGGGCCACCGGCACCTGACCAGGGACAACGAGCACCCGTTCTTCCCTCTGGGGTTACCGGCGCTAGAGGGACGGTTTCACTTCTCGCAGGGGCAAGTCGCCGAGTGGGGAGGAGCCAAGGGAGGTTGGTGGTGGCATAGCGCGGCCGACACCTTGGATAAGATCGATCGCGACCGCTACCGCGACACCGCACACATCTTCACACGCTACATATGGGAGATGTGCACGTCGCCACTGTTGCCCATGGACTTCAGGGCATCGGCCGACAGGATCACGCAGTCGGTAACTGTAATGGAAGAGCTAGCCGATGGCCGATTCGACCTCGACCTTCCCGTGGGACAGTTCGTTAGGGCGGTGGAGCAGTTGAGAGAGTCGGCAACCTCCGTGAAAGAAGAGCAGCAGTTGCACAAGTTCAATCGAATAATGATGCGACTCTCCCGCCTTTTGTTGCCGGCGTTCGAAACGGCTGGCGGGCGATACGCACAGGATCGCTATTCGTTGGAAGCTTTGGAGAGCGCCATCCCGGCAGTTCACGACCTACGCTATATGGCCGCGACACCGCAAGATGACGAGCTGTCGCACCTGCTCTACACTGAGTTGCTGCGCCAACGGAATCGCCTCTCGGACGCACTTCGTTCCGCAACGGCGGTGATAGCCGAGGCGGTTGCGTGATGTCGCAGAGAGCCTCCCTCGGTTTCCTGTCGGTGCTTCCACCCGTCGCGGCCATCGTGCTCGCGATCTGGACCAAGCAGGTCTACCTCTCCCTTTTTGGCGGCATCTGGATTGCGTGGACGATTCTGAGCGGATGGAATCCGTTGGTGGGTTTGGTCGAGTCAGTCGACAGCTTGATCAGTGTGTTTGCGGACGCCGAGAACACCATGATCATTTTGCTAACCGTCATGATCGGTGCCCTGCTCACGTTCACACAATATTCCGGGGGCATGGGTGGGTTTGTTGGCTGGATGACCGATAGGGGCCTTGTGCGATCGCGTCGCTCCGCGGGCTTGCTGGCTTGGACGGTGAGCGTGGTCATTTTCGTCGAGTCGACGATAGGTGTGTTGGTTTCCGGTGCCGTCACGCGCCCGCTGTTCGATCGACTGCGGATCTCGCGCGAAAAGTTGAGCTACATACTCGATTCGACGTGCTCCGCGAAAGCCATGTTGATTCCGTTGAACACGTGGGGTGCCTACGTCACGGGACTGCTCATCGCTCAGGGCGTCGAGGCTCCCGTAGGCCTACTTGCCATTTCGCTACCGCTCAACTTCTACGGGATTCTGGCCGTGGCGATCGCACTCGTCGTTGGGGTCACGAGTCGTGACTTCGGCCCGATGGCGGTGGCAGAGCGTCGCGTTGCGGAAGAAGGCAAGATTCTGCGGGACGGCGCCGAACCCTTGGTAGCGACGGAGGTGTTCACAGTCCCGGTGAAGGCCGGGGTTCGGCCGCACCCCGTCAACATGCTCGCCCCGATCGGAGCGGTTGTGGTCAGCTTGCCGATCCTACTGTTGGTCACCGGCCGGGGCAACATCATGAATGGCTCCGGCTCCGCTTCCGCCTTCTGGGCTGTGATCATTGGACTTGCGTTTGGGGGAGCGATGTATCGCCTGCAGGGCATCATGAGTTTGAACGAGATTACCGACCAATTCATGAAGGGCGTGGGAGGCTTGATTCCCGTCGGTGTTCTCCTGGTGCTTGCCTTTGGTATCGGTGATGCGAGTCAGGCGCTCGGAACCGGACCATACGTGGCACGAGTAACCGAAGCTGGACTTTCCCCGAGCCTGGTACCCGCGGCGCTGTTCATCGTGTCCGGCATCATCTCGTTTGCAACCGGGACATCTTTCGGCACGTGGGCCATCATGATCCCCATCGTCATCCCGATGACGGGTCTATTGGACTTGCATCCCGGGCTTGCCCTCGCAGCCATCCTGGGTGGAGGTCTCTTCGGAGACCACTCCTCGCCGATCTCGGATTCGACTATCATCGCTACGATGGCCGCTGGCGCCGACCACATCGATCACGTCCGCACGCAGCTGCCGTACACGCTGGCGGTGGCTGGTGCATCCCTTCTGCTGTATTTGGGTCTCGGGTTTGTGCTTTAGTCCAAAGGTGGCAGGTAGATGTGAGGAGTGTGCCTTCATTAGTACTTGATGCAACAAGTGATGCGTTTGGCGACACCACGTGAGAAGCTGAGTCATGCGACCGGCATTGGACTCACGTGACCCAGGTCACTTTCACTTGCGCTGCAAACGTGTCACCTTTGCTGAAGCTGGCAGGTGCAGCGCCTGGGTCGGAAACCGGTGGTGCCGGGTCCGTCGCTGCTAGCGGACCCCTCTGGTATTTCTGGTTCTTTCCTTCGGGCAAGCACGCGCTTCCCTCGACAAAGTCCCAATCGACCCATCCTGTCACGCTGTGCCGCACCTTATCTAGTGTGGTCGGGCTTTGCAGAATCGTGATTGGTAGCGAAAGGCGGATATCGTTTTCTCGGAAAGGGAGGGAAACATGAGAAACTTCCAGACCTTTCATCGCGCCGCGGCCGTTGCCGCCACTGGACTTGCCGCAGGTCTCTGGTCGGGGTGCTCCGATATATCCTCCGACGGGCTCACCGGGCCCACGGCTACACACCCCGATGTACAGGGAATTCAAGCAGCAATCGCGGCGCAAGAACGCCACAGCGACGCCCTGTTGCGTACTCCCGGCGTCGTGGGCACGGCGGTGGGAATTCTGAGCAGCGGTGAGCTGGGGATGAGAATCTTTCTGGAACGGCCAGGCGTGAGTGGATTGCCAAGCGCAGTCGACAACATTCCCGTCGGCGTGGAAGTCACGGGTCGATTTATGGCCCTCAGCGATCCCAAGACGAAACAGCGCCCGGCACCCGTGGGGTTCTCGGTGGGTCATCCGGACATCACAGCGGGTAGCATCGGCGCGCGCGTGGTCGACGGCTCAGGGAACGTCTTCGTTCTGAGCAACAACCACGTTTTGGCCAACAGTAACGAGGCCAGCCTTGGCGACCCTACGCTTCAGCCCGGCACGTTCGATGGCGGCACGGCCAGCGATCAGATCGCGACGCTCGCCGCCTTCCAACCGATCGTGTTTTCCTCGAATGCATCAAACACCATCGATGCCGCTATCGCGCT
>JBDHDY010000566.1:0-3071 GCA_039591275.1 Gemmatimonadota bacterium
GGCCGCTTGCGGGTCACCCGCACGTATTGTGGGGCCCCTGAGCCAAACCTTAAGTTGAAATACATGGCGGCGGGCCTAGCAGGCCCCGCCTGAGGGCCGGTCATACAGCTCTTCTTCACGGAGGGGGCATGACGACCATCGAGCAGCTCGACAGCATAGCCATCGACGTCAAGTCGCATCGCTTGCTCAGGACCCTGCTCAAGGAAAATCCCAAGCTCGAAGAGATCATGCGCAACTCGAAGAACGAGGTCGAGGCGAGCGTCGGGGTTCGCGAGTGGGTGTTGGACGAGCTGCAAGTGCGTCCTCAGGCTCTCGCCTACTACGAAAACACACAGAACGACCGCCAGGCCTTCGAGGCCCTGAACTGGAGCGACTACGCCGCGATCAGGCTGCTCGATTACATCGACAACGCCGGGCGTGAGTTTGTCGATCTCAACCTGAGGGGCGAGGTGGCGGTGACCACACCCATCCGCCAGCTGTGGCTTGCTGTAAACCGCGGAACGGGAGGTGCCAAGCCGGATTTCTTTTGGGATATGCTTCATCTGTTCCGGCAGTTCTCGGACCGCGACAAGCGCCGCATCCCAACCCGTGAAGAGGTCGAGGGCTGGATGGACCGCTATCCGTCGGGGCTGGACCCGCGCATCGTGGCGCTGCGGGACGAAAACCGGGAGCGGATCATCAACATCATCATCGACCATATGGACGGCGGCGAGATCCGCAGCCAGAAGTTCAAGTTTGAAGACGGGATGTCACGAGAGGAAAAGATCCAGCAGGCGCTGGAATGGTGGAACGATATGCAATTTCACCTCCACTTCGCTGTGCGCTCGCCGGAACTCCTGAACGAGATGCTTGGCAACTCTCTCGACCCCGATGCGATGGAGGTGCTCCACCGCGCCCAGGACGCGGGCATCCCGTTCTTCGTGAACCCGTATTACCTCTCCCTGCTGCACGTCCGCGTTCCCTACTTCGCCATCGGGGCAGACTTGGCGATCCGGCACTATGTGGTGTACAGTAGCCAGCTCGTCGACGAATTCGGTGACATCCGCGCGTGGGAGAGGGAGGACGAGCTCCAACCCGGCAAGCCCAACGCAGCCGGGTGGATGCTTCCTCCACATGACAACGTGCACCGGCGCTATCCCGACGTCGCCGTCCTGATCCCGGACACGACCGGCAGGGCGTGCGCTGGGCTCTGCACGTCGTGCCAGCGAATGTTCGACTTCCAACGGGGGCGGCTCAACTTCCATCTCGACAAGCTCGAGCCCGAACCCAGCTGGCCGGAGAAGCTCGGCGACTTGATGGAGTACTTCGAGAAGGATTCGCAACTCCGGGACATCTTGATCACGGGCGGCGATGCGCTCATGAGCACAGACAGTGCCCTGGAGCGGATCCTGAATGCCGTCTATGAGATGGCGAAAGCGAAACGTGAGGCAAACGAGCACCGCTCACCTGCTGACAAGTACGCCGAGATCTTGCGCGTGCGGCTGGGAACGCGACTACCGGTTTATCTACCGCAGCGTATCACGCACAGACTCACCGCGATCCTCAAGCGTTTCAAGGAGCGAGCTTCGGAGATCGGCATCAAGCAGTTCGTGATTCAGACACATTTCGAGTCGCCGATGGAGGTAACCCCCGAGGCGCGAGATGCCATCTCCCGGTTGCATGAGGCCGGCTGGATCGTCACCAACCAGCTCGTCTTGACGGCGGGAGCGTCGCGGCGTGGGCACACGGCGAAACTTCGGCAGGTTCTCAATGAGGTGGGTGTGCTGCCGTACTACACCTTTGTGGTCAAGGGTTACCAAGAGAACAGCTTCAACTACTCACCAGTGGCTCGCGTCGTACAGGAGGAAATGGAGGAGAAGGTAGTCGGGCGCATCCCAGAGCGGTATCACGAGGCGATCCGCCGGGCGCCGGAACACGCCGAGACGGTGGTGCACCAGGTGAGCACCATCCGGGGCAAGGCATGCATCCCGTACCTCGCCACGGACCGCAGCGTGCTCAATCTGCCTGCGGTGGGCAAGAGCCTGACCTTCCGCGTCATAGGCATCACGCGCTACGGCAGGCGAATTCTCGAGTTCGATCACGACCGCACCCGAGCGCACAGCCCCATCATCGACAAGATGGGCAAGGTCACCATCATCGAATCCAAAGCAGTCAGTGAGTATTTGCGCCAGCTTGGCTCAATGGGTGAGGATATTCTCGAGTACGAGACCGTATACGGCTACTCTATGGGGCAGACCGAGCCCCGCATGCCGGTCTATGAGTACCCCGCCTACGACTTCCGGGTGACGAAAGAGATCACGAATTTTGAGCTTCCCGAAGGTGACATGTCCACCCAAGCGGCGGCGGCTCGCGCGGAAAAGGGTGGCACGGGACGGTGGGGACCGAGCAGGGCCTCGCGGCCCGCGCCCGTGGGAGATTCGTCGGACCCCGGATAGCCCAGACGTACCCGGCGGCACCCGATTCCGCCTGCTAAGCACCCTGCGTACACGGACCTTCCAGACTCGTCATCGTGTGTCGGCCAAGTGGCAGGGCAACGGATTCACCAACGCCCACGCACAGGTCCAGCGCAGCAGGAGTGAATGTACAGAAGTGACAGCAGTAAGCCGGTGGGTACCGCTTGGACTCAGACAACAGCGAAAGGAATTTGAGACGTGCGAGTGAGCAAGTGTGTGAAATGTGAGCGCTTTCCGTGCGCTGACGTGCGTCATGACAGCTATGTGGTTCCGAGCGTTGACATCAAGCCCCGTGACATCTCGATCGTCATGATCGCAGAGGCTGCACCGGAGAATCCTCGTGATTACTACTACGCCCGAAGAAAGCCTCTGTTTGCGCAAACCACCATCGAAGCGTTCAACGACGCCGGCGCAGACGTTTCTTCCGTTCGTGATATTCTCGGCCTCGGCGTCTACCTCACCACCGCTGTGAAGTGTGGCAAGACCGGATACAGCGTAAAGGCAAGCACCATCAAGGAGTGCTCAACTCTCCTAGAGGATGAACTGGAGCTGTTTCCGAACGCGCGAGCTTATATGTTGATGGGTGACGTGGCCATCAAAGCCATCAACTACATTGCA
>JBDHDY010000567.1:0-3848 GCA_039591275.1 Gemmatimonadota bacterium
AGCTCCTCGCCGACGCCCGGTGTAATGAACAGCGGCATTTCGGACACGAGAGTCAAAGGATCTCCCCCCAACGAGCGAATCGTCTCCATGGAGCTGGGCCGGAACAGCGCTGCCGTTTCTTTGTCGCCTTGTTGCATGAAGTGCTCCCGCATATAGCGGGAATCGGGACGCGTGCAAAAGCCGCGGTCCAGGCGAAAAAAGCCCTTCTCACCATTTCGTTCGACATCGTGGAGCACATATCCCAGCTCGTGAACGCGAGCAACACAGCGTTCCTTGAGAAGGTCACATCGATCCTTCCACGCTTCCTCGATGAGAAACCAAGGCCCCGCGGCAAACCCCATCCCGTGGAGGGACATATGCAGATCGAACGATCCTGGGGCCAGGCGCCACCAATCAAACACGGCGCGGTTCTCAGGCCGGGTGTCTCGATCCTCACTATCTCGAGGGAAGCCGAACTCGATGTCGTCGCCCGGAAGCTCGCGAACCACGTGTGTCAGGTATGCGACGAGGTCGTATTGGTCATCATCGTCATCATACCAGGAACGGTTCCGCTCCTCGCCGTCGGGATTGATGTGGGGAACGATCCACCACTCGTACTCTTCCAGGAGCGGGGCCCCGTCCGACAATGACGAGAGATAGGCGGCGGCGTGGCGCAACAGCCGTGGACCCACTGGCTCGTCCGCGTGACAGCCCCCGATGAGACTCACTCGGCGGGCACCGCTCCCCAAGCGGAAGGCTCGGATAGGGCGACCTTCCCTTGACCACCCGATCTCCTCTCCGTGATCTCGGGACACGGGTCGGGTGGCCAATATCCCGTCGATCTGACCTTGCATCGGCCGAGCTTCCGTAGGCTCCTCCGGGTGCTGGACAGCACGCGCCGGTAGGTCCCGTCGCACGCTGTGGTGCATGTCCATGAGCGGCGTCGCGGGAAGTACGACCGCACCAACGCGCGCGCCAGGGACCTACCGGCATGCTGGGTTCGCGCGGAAGTGCAACGCAATTCACCAGACACCTATTTACGCATGGCGACCTGTGGAGTAAAGTTTGCCACAACCATCACACGTCAACACGGACGGGAGATCGCACAAATGTACAAACTCGCACGGACGCTCGTCGCATTGGCCGCGGGAATTGTCGCACTCACGCTCGTCGTCGCACTCACGCTCGTCACGCCGGTCGCCAGTGGCCAAACCGTAGACGTGGCCGCGTTGGAGGCGGCGGCGGTGCCTCGGGTGCAAGAGTACCTACGGGTCAACACCATCAACCCTCCGGGCAACGAGACGCGTGCCGTCGAGTTCTTTGCGCAGATCCTAGGCGCCGAGGAGATCCCCTTCGAGACCGCCGAATCGGCGCCCGGCAGGGGCAACATCTGGGCAAGGCTGGAGGGCGGTTCGGAGCCGGCCCTCGTGCTGCTGCACCACTCCGACGTGGTGCCGGCTGATGAGAGACACTGGGATATGTCGCCGCTCTCAGGAGAGATACGGGACGGCCACATCTACGGCCGCGGTGCGCTGGACACCAAGACCCTCGGCATCCTACATCTCCAAGCCTTTCTCGCTCTTCATCGGGCGGGCCGACCGCTCAACCGCGACGTGATCTTCATGGCAACCGCTGACGAAGAAGCCGGTGGGTTTTACGGGGCCGGTTGGGTAGTCGAGAACCGGCCCGAGGCGTTTGAGGGCGCCGGACTGCTGCTCAACGAAGGCGGAGGCGGGTCGCTCGTCGACGGTCGGGAGGAGTTCGGCATCGAGGTCACCCAGAAAGTGCCGCTCTGGCTGCGGCTCGTGGCGACAGGGCACCCGGGCCACGGCTCCACCCCTCGAGTCCAATCTGCTGTGACGAGCCTGATCCGAGCCCTCGGCAACGTGCAGAACCATCGCCTCACTCCGAGAATCGTCCCGGCCGTCGACGATTACTTCAAGGGTATCGCGCCCAATGCAGGCCCCCAGTGGCGGGAGGCGTTCATGGACATGGCGTCCGCCGTCAAGGACCCCGAGTTTCTGACACGGCTGCAAATATTCAGCCCCTTCTACCACGCCCTCACACGAAACACCTGCTCGATCACCAGTCTCGAGGGTAGCAACAAGATCAATGTCGTGCCGCCGCAAGCCACTGCGGAGATCGACTGCCGTCTGCTACCCGATCAAGATCCGCAGGAGTTCATCGCCCTCCTGGCCTCCGTCATCAACGATCCGTCAATCGAGATCGAGCAGATCATGGTGTTCACACCAGCGGTGTCGTCGACGGACACGGATCTCTACCGGGCGATGGAGTCGGTAACTCGACGACACTTCCCCAACGCCACGATCGTTCCCACGGTCTCCTCAGGATTCACGGACAGTCACTTCTTCCGAGATCTCGGTATCGCAAGCTACGGTTTCGGCCCGATGCTGGTGCCTGCCGGAGATGGTGGGGGCGTGCACGGGAACAACGAACGGATCTCGGTAGAGAACGTCAAGCTTGGCACGCGTGTCATGTGGGAGCTCGTGCAGGAAGTGGTCTACTGACCTTCTTTTCGCAGTCGCGGTGTAGGTCACGGAGGCAATGACCTGACAACGTTGAACACACTACCCTAGAAGGTGTGAAGGACAGACCCACCGCGTCTCTCGAGGACGTCCACCAGTGGGCGATCGTCCTCGTGGAGCGCGCGAAATTCGTTGCAGGTCGCAGGGGCGATGTGCGCACGGATCACCTTGGTGAGGGTCCAGTGACACACGCGACAAATTGACTCCAAACTCAAGCTCTCTCGCCGTGCTGCAGCGGCTCGAGGCGGTCGAGCCTGTACAGGTTCTTGCCAAACCGCACCACGAGTACGGCTAACATGATCGCAGCCACTAGAAGCGCACCGGCGTTCGTCAGTCGGCTCACCGCAACACCCAACTGATCGACGCTCGACGATTTCACGAGCAGCGTCGTATTGGCCAGCACGAGGATGATGCGCGCTTCGGTCGGCCCGACGATCCCATACCCCATCTTGAACACCCCGAACACCACGGACTCTAGGTAAACGTTGATCGACAGAATCAAATAGACCACCACCAAGACGAGGGCGAGCTCAAAGCGAATGTAAGGTGATAGGCCTATGCCAATGCCAACCACCGCGGTGCTCAACGCATCGAGGAGGTGATCGAGGTAATAGCCGTAGCGCGGCCGTTCCGTCTGGCGCACGCGAGCCAACGTGCCGTCCAAGCTGTCGCCAAACCAGTTGACGACAAGCATGAGACTCGCCACCCACAGCCACAGCGGATTAAACGCGCTGAGTGCGTAAGCGGTGCCCGTCCCCACCGCCCCCGCCACACCTAACGCGGACAGATGGTTCGGCTGCGCCCACGCCGGAAGTCTCGCAGCGATCGCCCGGAGCAATCGCCGCTCGACATTGGCTAGCAAGAACGTCATTTCGCGTTTTGCCGTTTCCATAACAGGATCCTCATCGGGGGAGCCAACAGCAAGACAAATAGAGTCACGAGCAACCAGGTCGGGACCTCGAGCAGGATCCCCAGCCACGCCAGAAGGACGTAGCGGGGAAAGCGACCGGCCGCGACCGCGGCCAGGTAACGCCCGACAGGATATCGCTCCAGAAACGCCATGGCCTTGAATGGGAAGAACGGAAGCGGTGTCACGCCAGAAACCGCTATGACCGCAAACGGGGCGCGGGCGAAAAGCCGCCGGACGACGCAAACAGGCGGTGGTCAACCCAAGAAGCCGCAACCGTGCCAGCCGTTGCGACGACGGCGGTCGGCCAGACACCCCACCGGGCCCCATACCAAATGACCACGGGCTCGTGGGGCACCACCGCCAGCGCCACGTTGGAAACGAACGCGTAGGCGAGTAGGCCTATGACCTCCGGC
>JBDHDY010000568.1:0-2611 GCA_039591275.1 Gemmatimonadota bacterium
AACTCCAAGTGAAAAAGTGATAGACGAAAAGCGAATTCAGGAAGCGGCTGAGGGTTCGATAGGCACCTCCTTTTCCAAGTGACGGCGGCCTTGAGTCCTGAAACTGGCGCCGGTGATGAGCACGACGGTAGCGCCATGAGTCAGACGGTCCAAACCGGCCGAGGCCAGCAAGGGTTCGCCGAACAGGTCAGGCCACTCTTCGGGAGCACGGTTGCTGGTGAGTAGAATACTGCCTTGTTCATAGCGTTCGTTGATGACGTCGTAGAGGTCCTCGGGTGCCGGGGGCTGCAGTTGCTTGAGTCCAAAGTCGTCTAGCACCAACAGATCGGGACGAAGATAGGTTTTGAAACGCCGTTTCAGGGTGCCATCGGCGCGACCAGCGTTGATATGTTGAAGCATACGATAAGTGTTAACAAACAGTGCCGCATACCCACGGCGACAGGCCTCGTGAGCCAACGCCTGAGCCAGATGGGACTTGCCCACGCCGGTCGGTCCGCAGACCAGCACATTGCGCTTGCGGCGGATGTAACTGCAAGTGGCCAACTCGAGCACCTGTTGCCGGTTGATGTTGGGGTTGAAGTTGAAATCGAAGCCTTCCAGGGTCTTGGTGGTGTTGATGGCGGCCCGACGGATGCGCAGCGCCAGTTGTTTCTGTGAGCGCCGTTCCACCTCGTCTTCTAACAAGCGAGACAGGAATTCGACATAGGTCCAGCGACCGTCAACCGCCTGCTGGCTACGCACCTCCAGCGTTTCCAGGATGCCCGACAAACGCAGTCGCTTGAGATGTGGGGTAAGCTGGTGTATCAGCTCCATCGCGCACCTCCCAACAAGTGGCCCACCAGCTCTGTTGCCGTACGCACAAAAGCGCGAGCCGGTGGCGCTGGTGCCGCGGCAGGCGGATCTTGCGCGTCTAATCCCTGTTCCAGGATGCGCTTGATGGTCATGTAGGCCGGGTCGTCGAAGTGTAACGCGCGGGCACAGGCCGCTTCAAGCCGCTGAGGGCCAAAGCGCTCGCCCAGTCTCAGCAGCCGTCCTGCCGTGCGTAGCCGATCCTCGGGGCGGTGATCCAGGAGTCCATCAACTACCTGGCGGGTAACCGGTCCAATCTTGGAAGCCTGTTGTCGGCATCCGTCACGACTGAGGGTCAATCCCGGTACCTTATGGGGAGGCAGATGATCGTGGTGCGTACGTCGCTGGCCTGGGCGTTGGGCGCGGGGGTGAGTGGCCACCAACTGGTAGTCGCTGGTGTAGATTTGCACTTCCCGAGTGCCGCCGCGCACCCGCAACTGCTGTCCCACCAGGCGGAAAGGTGCCGAATAATAGGCTTTGTTGAAGACCAGATAGCAGTCCCGCTGCAGTTTGGCCTGCTTCCACACCGCCATATCGTAGGGCGAATGCGGCAGCGGCCGCAGCGCTTCACGCTCCGTCACGAAGCGTGCCAGCGGCTGCTCTTTGGTCGTGCCGTGGATGCGTTGACCGGCAGTGGTGTTCACCCAATGCAGAACATCTCGGTTAGCCTGGGTGAGGGTCGTAGGCTCCCGCCCCCCCAGGAAGTTGCGCTTGACGTAGTGGATGCCGCCTTGCTCGACCTTGCCCTTGTGTTCAGGCGTGCGCGGGCGGCAGGGAGTGATCAGAAAGTCGTAGTGCTCAGCACATTCCCGGTAGGCCTGTTGAGCCAGGGGATTGTGCCAGCAGACCCGAGCAATGCCCGCCTTGAGGTTGTCGATCACGACCCGCTCCGGCACACCCTCAAAGAAGGCGAAGGCATTACGGTGCACACGCAGCCAAGTTTCAACCTTCTGGTCAAAGACAAACTCCACGTATTGGTGGCGGCTCCAAGAGAGCGTCATTACAAAGACCCACGTCTTGCGCAGCTTGCCGGTTTCCGGGTCGATCATCCGTCCGGCGTAGCCGAAATCGGCCTGTCCTTCCTCGCCGGGTCGGGTCTCCACGCGCACAGTCACGTCTGGAACAGGGGGCTCCAGTTTGCGCACAAAACGGTGCACCGACGCGTAACTGCCACTGTAACCCCGCTCCTTCAACCTTTCGCGAATGGCCGCGATCTCTACGCCCTCTTTGCGCAGCTTTATCACCAGCTCCCGATGTGGTTCCACCGACGAGATGTTCTGCGGCGGAGACGGGATATTCAGCGTCTCTTCCAGCAACCGCTGCAGTTCACCCAGAGATGGCAGTGGACCTGTCAGCAGTCCCTGCTTATTCGCCCAGGCACGGTAGCGCGCCACGGTTTTTCGATGAATGCCTGTGGCCCGCTCTACAGCTCGATTGCTCTGTCCCTCCCGCAACTGTCTCAAGATTTCTCGAATCTCCATGGTATCTTTCCTCTTTTCAGGCATGTTCCCTCCCGCTCCCGTTGGTTTGAAAGCTGGGAGTATGCCTCCCTCGAAGGAATTTCGCCAGCGCCGTCTCCGCCCACTGTGGGCGATTTCGAGTGGGCCACTATGGGTGAAAACAGATGGGCCATCTTGGGTGAAAACAGATGGGCCAGTTTAGGTGAAAACCACTGGGCCCCTATTGGTGAAAAGACCTGGGTCAGTATAGCCCGAAAGATGACACCTCTACCGCGACACCGGCAAAGCCCATCTCTCCCTCC
>JBDHDY010000569.1:0-3718 GCA_039591275.1 Gemmatimonadota bacterium
ACGAGTCCTGCGAGAGGCACAAGATCGGGTAACGCAGCCGGGTGGCATCTACGTCTTCCATGAACGACTTGCTAGTAGGCCAACGAGCAAAAGCATCTCAGGCCTGCATACCCCTTGGCGCGCCGAGGTGCGACCGTGGGATAAGATCACAGAGCGCTCGGCACCGCACCAACGCGCGCTGCGGGGCATGCAGGCCTGAGATGCTTTGATGCACCCTACAGATCCGTAATCACCGGAGCCAGATTCCGCTGCTGCAGCATCCGGTTGAACGCTGGCAGATCGGTTCCGAGGAGAGCCTCTAGCTCCAGCCGTACGCGTTGGAGTCGCTCCTTGAGCACCTGATGAACCTCGTAGTGTTGATCGGCCGGCGGGAAGTCTGCCGTGGCCACTGCGCCCGCCAAGTATCCAAGCCGCCCCACTAGCTTTGCAGGCCAACGGACCCCGTCCTGCCCTGTTCCCGTTAGCCGCACCTGAAAGAGTTTCTCCTCGACAGCGATGAGCTTTCCGTCCAGCTGCTCCGCAGACGCAACGATCTCATCAGCATCTCCTTGATCTTCCAGGACCGCCTTGAGGTCGTACAACTGTCGCCTAACCCACTCGCGAGTTGTGTGTGGATGTTCGCTTCGCTTCCCTCCGAGTTCGGATCTTTCAACACGGTAAGCGACTGCGTGTACTCCTGGCCACCAACTGAAAGCGTGACGCTATACGTGCCCGGCGGTTGGAGGATCGAGGTTCGGCCTCGTGGCGCCGGCCGCCAACGATCCTCCCCCAGGTCCACCCAGTCGGCGTATAGCGGTGTGGTGCGCAACTTGATCTGCGTCGAGGGCTCACCCTCTAGATCCCACACGACTCTGTTGATACCTGCGTACGTCGTCCCGTCAAGCGTGCGAACCGTCTCACCCGACGCATTGGCGATCCGTATCGTTGCGTCCCCCTCGGGCTCCGACGCTAGCCAATAATTGATCGAGGCTCCGTAGGGTGGGTCCTGGCCCTCAGACGGGTCGTTGGGCATGTCCATGGGCGAGGTAATCTCATGGAAGCGGTATGCATCACGCGGCTCGAAAAGGTGAGCCGTCGATGCGACGACCTCCGAAGTGAGTTGTTGCAGTGGCGTGACGTCATCCAGAATCCAGTAGCCGCGACCGTACGTGCCGACGACCAGGTCGTTGAAGTTCTCCTGAACCACGAGACCGTACATGGGAGCAGCTGGCATGTTGGTCATGAGCGACTGCCAGCGACGGCCGTCGTCGAACGAAACGTAGATCGCGTTCTCCGTTCCCAGATGTCAGCGATGCCGTTGACGATCTTCTGCCAACTTTCTCCGTAGTCCTCGGTCTTGTACACATGAGGTTCGAAGTTGCCCTGCTGGTGATGCTCGATGGCGATGTACGCCTTGGCGGCATCCCATCTTGAAGCGTCGATGCTGCGCACCACGCCGTCCGGTGGGAGATTTGGAATGTTGTTCGTGACGTTCGTCCAATTCTGGCCGCCGTCCTGGCTCACGTGCACGAGACCGTCGTTCGATCCTGCCCAGAAGACGCCTTGTTGCACGGGCGACTCGTCGAATGCGTAGATCACGCAACAGTACTCGACCCCGATGTTGTCCGGTGTCAAACCGCCGGAGATACCCTGCTTCGATTTGTCGTTGGTCGTAAGGTCCGGGCTGAGCACCTCCCAGCTCTGTCCGCCATTTGTCGTGCGGTGCACGTGCTGGCTCGTGACATAGATCGTGTTACGATCGTGGGGTGAGACGAGCAGCGGGAAGGTCCACTGGAAGCGGTACTTGAGACTCTCCGCCGGCCAGCCTCCTGTGCTCTCCGGCCAGACCTCAACGTGTCGGAACTGGCGCGTGCGCTCGTTGTAGCGCACCACGATTCCGCCCCGCGCACCGGAGCCCGACGCGCTCGACCAGATGATGTTGGGATCTTCCGGATCAGGTGTTGCGAAGCCGCTCTCACCACCGCCAACTGAGTGCCACTCGCCTCTCGGGATGCTTCCTCCAAAGCGGCTGTTGCTCGGTCCGCGCGACGACGGACCGTCTTGCCGGTTTCCCATGACGTTGTAGGGAATCGCGTTGTCCACCGTTACGTGGTACATCTGCGCGATGGGAAGTTGCACCCTGTGCCAAGTCTTGCCGCGATTTGTGGAGACCGAAGTGCCGCCGTCGTTCCCGATAATCATACGGTCACCGTTCGTGGGATCGATCCACATGTCGTGGTAGTCGCCCCCGGGACGCTGGCGGCCCCGAAGCTGTGTGCCAGTCCGACCGCCGTCGATGCTGTGCACGAACGCCGCGGTCAAGAAGAAGGCCTCGTCGGGGTCGTCCGGTAACACCACGCAGTTGTTGTAGTAGCCGGTGCGGCCGCCCAGGTTGCGGTCATGTGTCATGAGCTGCCAGTTGTGACCGCCGTCGTCCGAGCGCCACAGCTCGCCGCTCTCGGTCTCTTGCCCGTGCCACGGCACCCCGTCTCCGGTTTCGATCAGTGCGTAGATTCGGTCCGAGTTCGCCGGGGTCATGCAGATGTCGACCTTGCCCACTGGTAGGCGTGGCAGCCCGTGTCCTTCGAGCTTGGTCCAGGTGTCTCCAGCGTCTCGCGACACGTAAATCCCGCTCCCGGGGCCACCGCTCTCCCGACCCCAAGTGTGGATCTCGACTTGCCACATTCCCGCAAAGAGGATCCGCGGGTTGTTGGGATCCATCTCGAGACTGGAAGCCCCGGTGTTCTCGTCCACGGACAGCACGTGCTCCCACGTCTCACCGCCGTCTTTCGTGCGGAAGATTCCCCGTTCCCGTTGCGGCCCATGGCCGTGTCCCAGGACGGCGACGTACACGATGTCAGGGTTCGTGGGGTGGATGACGACGCGAGAAGTGCGGATCGGTGATGCCAGCCCCATGTGCCGCCAGGTCTCACCGCCATCGGTGGATTTGTACACGCCCGTGCCGAGGGAGACGTTGGACCGGATGTGCGGCTCACCCGTTCCGGCCCACACGATCTCGGGGTCTGATGGAGCGACAGCGAGCGCACCGATCGCGTGGTCGGGTTGGTCGTCGAAGATGGGCCGCCAGTACTCGCCCCCATCATCCGATTTCCAGATTCCGCCCGAGGCCGCGCCTGCGTAGTAGGTGAGGGGGTCGCCGGGTACGCCTGCCACTGCGGCGACGCGGTTCCCCACGGGTCCGATATGCCGGTACTGGAGCTGCTGGTAGAGATTCGGAGAGATCTCTTGTGCGGAAGTCTCATGTGGCACGCCCAGGAGTAGCGACAGCGCCGCAATGGCCGCCGTAAGGGAGGGTTGAGGGCGTGCGAGCGATCTCGACATGGTAACCTCGTCGTTCAGGTAACGATCTCGGTTGCCCCGCGTCGGCCGCAGCCGATGCGTCAGCCCGAGGACGCGGTGATTCTATCAGTTCGGCGGCTCAAAGCGCCGATGCTCATCGGAAGGGAAGGGAGGGATCAAGACTGAATAGCTTCTGGGGAAGGGCGCTGGCAAGGGTCCGCAGGATCTCGCACTCCGGACCTCGGGGGCCCGCACGTGTGGCGGCTGCGCTCAGAGGATCGTATTACCGCGGTCGCGGGAAGGGAGGGTCCCAAATGCCCTCGGGAACCGGGCGTCCGGAAGCTGCCTGCAGAATCGTCAGGATGAGTTGGTCCTCGGACATGCCCTGTCGCCGGGCCAATTGACCCATGGCGGCGTTCGCCCAGTCGAGCGTCGGAAC
>JBDHDY010000570.1:0-2916 GCA_039591275.1 Gemmatimonadota bacterium
GTTCAGCGGAGGTGATGGTGGCTGCATTGGGTGCGGCAATTGAGTTAGGCTTGCCTAAATATCGAGAAACCGTCTCCGAAGGCAATTTTCAGACGCAGCTCCGGTCGGCCGATGTCGTCGGGGCCCTAGACACCAGGCTTGGCCCAGGAAGCTCAACCACGGGCATCTGAAGCAAGCAGAGGCGCGCCCGGACCGTGTACCGTCTACATTGTGTTCTCACTTCGGCGTCGATGGTTGACGGCCGCCTTGGCGGCTCGTTCCAGTCGGAGCAGTTGGATCAAATGCGGGTCTGCCGTCCACAAGAAGGGCCTGCAAATTGGGTCAGCGATAGCTTCACGGACGGTGGCCTGATCGCCGTAAGAGCACAACAAGACTGGAGGTTGCTGAGTGTCTGATAAACCGTTCTTGGACGCCTGCCGGGGCCGCCCAGTGTCGCGTACCCCTGTTTGGTTCATGCGCCAGGCGGGCCGCTACATGGCGGAGCTCGCTGCGGAGGTCACCCTCCAGCCGATCGAGCGGTTGAATGTTGACGCAGCGATCATCTTTGCGGACATCCTCCTGCCGTTCGAGCCGTTGGGACTCGGCCTCAGCTTCGAAGAGGGCGAAGGGCCGGTCATCCATCGACCCGTTCGGACGAGCGAGGATGTCTCACGGCTCCCGGAGGTCGATCCGGAAGACGGCCTCGGCCACGTGCTCGAAGCCGTTCGGCTGACCAGGCAGTCGTTGCCGCCGACCGTTCCCTTGATCGGTTTTGCGGGTGCTCCCTTCACGCTTGCGAGTTACGCGATCGAGGGTGGCTCATCACGGTCCTTCGCAGAAACAAAACGCTTCATGTACAGCGATCCGGAAACTTGGCATGAACTCCTGGATCGTCTCGCGGTGTTGGTGGGTCGGTTCCTCGCCGCTCAGGTGCGGGCAGGTGCTGAGGCACTGCAGATATTTGACAGCTGGGTGGGATGTCTCTCGCCGTCGGATTATCGACAATACGTCCTGCCACACAGCGCTCGGGCCATTGCAGCCGCCCAGGAAGCAGGGGTCCCCGTTATCCATTTCGGTACGGATACGTCGAACCTTCTCGAGCTGATGGCCGAGGCGGGTGGTGATGTCATTGGTGTCGACTGGCGGATCCCCCTCGACGTTGCCTGGCGCAAGATCCCCGACCGTGCGATTCAGGGCAACCTCGACCCCTGTGCGCTGTTTGCACCGCCAGACCAGCTGCGCGACAAGGTTCGCGACGTACTGCGGCGAGCTAGCGGGCGCACGGGTCACATCTTCAACCTCGGCCACGGAATTCTGCCAAGCACCTCGCCCGATACCGTACGAGCGGTCGTCGATATGGTTCGTGAGTGGAGCGCGGCGCATGCCTGATCGTTCTTACGGCGTGCTCTTGGTAGCCTACGGGGCGCCGCTAAGCCTGGACGAAGTTGAACCGTACCTCAACGACGTTCGCGGCGGCCGGCCAACGTCGTCTCAGGTTCTGGGCGAGCTGCGGGGGCGTTACGCGGCGATCGGCGGCCGATCACCGCTGCTGGATCGGACGAGGGAGCAGGCCACTGCGCTTCAACGTGAGCTGGGGGACGACCATCCCGTGTACGTGGGTATGCGTCACTGGCATCCGTACATAAGAGACGTATTCGCCCAGCTCACGGCGGACGGTATCAGCAAGGTGGTGGCCGTACCGCTAGCCCCGCATTTCTCTCGGATGAGTATTGGTGCGTACCAAGCCAAAATCGAAGAAGGTCGCGGGAATGTGGATGTCTTCATGGTGCGGCAGTGGCATGACCATCCTTTGTTCCTCGATGCGGTGGCCGAACGGGTGACCAATGCGCTCGAGCGCTTTGCGAACAAGGATGATGTTTTCCTTCTGTTCACCGCTCATAGCCTTCCCGAGCAGATCCTCGCGGACGGCGATCCCTATGCGGAGCAGCTGCACGCGAGCGTGGAAGGCGTATTGGAACGCCTCGGTGGTCGCGCTGGGAGTTTCGCCTTTCAGAGCGCGGGGCAGACAAACGAGAGGTGGCTTGGACCGGATGCCGGGCAGCTTTTGAGGCAAGCCTCAGAGAACGGAGCCCGTAACGTACTCATCTGCCCGATTGGCTTCGTCGCGGACCACTTGGAGGTCCTCTACGATGTGGATGTGGAGTATCAAGGCCTCGCGCGCGAGCTGAACATTCGTTTAGAGCGGACGGATTCCCTCAACGACAACCCCACACTGATTCGTGCGCTGGCCGACCTCACCCGTCGTGGCGCTCGCGAGCGAGGGTGGCAGTGACGGATGTTGTCGTTATCGGTGGTGGGCTTGCGGGGCTTTGTGCGGCTCACCGGCTGTCCGACGCAAATGCTGCGGTGACCTTGATCGAGTCGTCGTCGCGCCTCGGGGGTCAGATCGATACCGCACGCACCGACGGGTTCGTCGTCGAGCATGGTGCTGAGGGGTTTGTTGCGAAAAGCCAAGCGGTGCGTGAGCTCTGTCGCGAGCTTGAGATTGCCGACTCCCTCATTTCCCAACAGACCACGACTACCTTCGTGTTGCGCGAGCACGGGCTGACCCCGCTGGCACCGGGTGAAGCGGCGGCTCTACTTGGCTTCCAGGTGGGAACAGCAGACGTTGGGCAGGGAATCCTCACACTTCGTGAAGGGATGGGGCGCTTGGTGGAAGCGCTGTGTGACCGTTTGGATGGGCTCGCAGAGTTCCGGCAATCCGCCCGTGCGACCGGGCTCGAAGCTGTTGGGTCCCGCTGGCGCGTCGCACTCGAAGATGGCGATGTCGTGACGGCCGACGCGGTTGTGGTGGCAGTGCCCTGGAAGTCGGCGAGTCGTCTACTCGCGCCGATCGCGGGTGACGTGGCGCGGCCGGCAACGGCGGTGCGCACCGTCTCCAGCGTCACCGTCTCGCTCGCGTACCCCGCCGAGAGC
>JBDHDY010000571.1:0-2601 GCA_039591275.1 Gemmatimonadota bacterium
CGTTACGCCATGCTGTCGGAGCCTCTCCTGGACCTGCTGCGGGCCTGGTGGCTGGCCGGACGCGAGCGCGGCGTGATGCTGCCGGGGGGCTGGCTGTTTCCGGGCCAGAACCCGGTCAATCCGCTCACCACGCGCCAGCTCCGTCGCGCCTTTGATGGCGCCAGGGAGGCAGCCGGCATCGACAAGCGGGTCTCACTGCACACGCTCAGGCACTGCTTCGCCACCCACCTGCTCGAGCAGAAGGTCGACATCCGTGTGATCCAGGTCTTGCTGGGCCACAGCAAACTCGATACCACCGCGCGCTACAGCCAGGTCGCCAGCACCACCCTGCGCGCGGTCAAGAGCCCGCTGGAGCATCTCAGTATGACGGTCAAGCCGCCCGCCTGAGCCGGCGGCGTCATGGCGCGTCCATCGCTGGAGGTCGCGGACATCTTCCGCACCCACGGCCCTGCCTGGCGTACAGCCAACGCCGGCCACGTGAACCTCGCCCAACTCAAGGTGATGTCGGCCATCGAGCGCTGCCGCACCGCGGTGCTCGGCGGTCATGTCGCAGCCTGCCAGGACTGCGGCCATAGTCACATCGCCTACAACTCCTGCCGCAACCGGCACTGTCCCAAATGCCAGGGGGCGGCGGCCAAGGACTGGCTCGCCGCGCGCCAGGCCGAGTTGCTGCCGGTGCCTTACTACCACGTGGTCTTCACCCTGCCGGCGCCGATCGCCGACATCGCCTACCACAACAAGGCGGTGGTCTACGCCATCCTGTTCAAGGCCGCCGCCGAGACCCTGATCACCATCGCCGCCGACCCCAGGCATCTCGGCGCCCGCATCGGCCTGACCGCCGTGCTGCACAGCTGGGGCTCGGCGCTCACCCATCATCCCCATGTGCACTGCATCGTGCCCGGCGGCGGGATATCGCTGGACGGGAAGCGTTGGCTCTCCTGCCGGCCGGGATTCTTCCTGCCCGTGCGCGTGCTCTCGCGCCTGTTCCGCCGGCTCATCCTAGAGAAGCTGATCGCCGCCCACGAGGCCGGCCGCCTGCAGTTCTTCGATGACCACGCTGAACTGGTCGATCACGACGCCTTCGCGACCTATCTCGCGCCCTTGCGCAAGAGCGAGTGGGTGGTCTACGCCAAGCCTCCGTTCGGTGGGCCTGCGGCGGTCTTCTCCTACCTGTCGCGCTATACCCACCGGGTCGCCATATCAAACAGCCGGCTGATCGCCCTCGACGATCGGGGCGTGACCTTCAAGTGGAAGGACTACCGGGCCAAAGGGCCCAAACCCTGGACGACTATGACCCTGGCGCCAAGCGAGTTCATCCGACGATTCCTCATCCACGTCCTACCATCGGGTTTCCACCGGATCCGACATTACGGGCTCTTTGCAAATGGCGGACGCGCCGAAAACCTCGCCCGGGCGCGTGAGCTGCTCGACTTGCCGGCACCACAAGACCAGACCGAACCCACCACCGAGGCCGATCAGTTGCCAAGCCTCGCACAGCCCTGCCCCTGCTGCGGCGGACCCATGATCGTCATCGAGACCTTCGAGCCCGGACACGCACCGCGCGCGCCACCACCGAGAAGCGGTGACAGCCCATGACGATCACCACTTCGAGAAGCTCGAGAAATGCCGACCTTTGCCGCCGGCCACAGTGCCGATTTGATCAACGCCACGGCGAGCCTCCAGATCGGCCAACAAGATCCTCCAACACCACCGCAAAGCCGTCGAAATTCCATCCCTCGGGTATCACCGCTGACCAAACTCACGCGTTCCAAAGGAACCCAGATCGACCAACAGCCAGCCTGCCGCCGTCAAATCCCCATAGACCAAGCAGACCCCAACACCGAGCCTGAGCCGGCCCGCGGTTTCCTCCCCTGAGGCTTGTCCGACGCCTGCCAACCGAGGCAAAGCGCCGCTACCACCGCGCCGAGGCAGGCGTCCGACAACCCTTCACAGTTGCGGAAATTCGCGAGTTTCCGACCAGCGTAGATTCTCCTGCCAATGGTCTTTAGTCTTGAGGCCGGAATCTTGATCTATATCAGGGACGCCATTGCAGGGATGCCCAAGATTTTCAAAGAGCTTGGCCAGCAAGCAGGTTCATGGTTGGAAAACTGGATATTGAATGGCGAGGGCGATGCTGAAAACGCTTCGCGATCTCATAAATGCGGGCGGTCCAGCCGCTGAAGCTATGCTCACGCCGGAGCCGAAACTGGTCTGTGGACCGGTCCAGGTCTTGTCTTGGGGAAGGGCAATAGAGCTTGTCCTGGGCGACAAGAGGTTACGCCTATATCGCGATATTCCAGTAAACCCGCGAACTGATCCCGTCACAAAGGATTGGATCTTGGTAGATCCGGACTGTTTCATATCAGGCATCGCCGCTTTTGCTCGGCTCGAAAGTGGCCAGACACTTATGGTAGGGCGAGGTAATAACAGCCTCGACAAAATTTTTGAATTCCCAAAAAGCGTTATGCGGCGTCATCTTGAACTGGTTAACGATAATGGGGAAATCATCATCAAGCCCCTAGCCAGTGATGAGAAATCCTATCTTTGTTCTGTTCCGGAGAACGAGGACGTCGATTGGCTCTCGGCGCGCCGGGTGAAGAA
>JBDHDY010000572.1:0-3680 GCA_039591275.1 Gemmatimonadota bacterium
GTCCACACACCCTCTATCCTTCACGTCGATGCACGGCTGGGCGATGATATACGTCATTCCTGCGCTCCGTAAAGATGGACTCCGATTTCCGCTCAGATTCTTAGCAGCCCCTCATAGGGGTGTCAAGTAGGTCCGCTTGCCCCTGGCCTGGGGCCTGATAATCTTCGCCCTATGCGCATCGCTTCACTGTTGGCCAGCGCGACCGAGATCGTCCACGCCCTTGGCATCGGTGATCAACTGGTGGCGATTTCGCATGAATGCGATTATCCGCCAGAGGCACTCGACAAGCCGCGCGTGTCCCGGTCCCGGTTCGACCCGGCTGGCATGACCTCAGCAGAGGTCGACCAAGCTGTGCGCCGAGCCATGCGGGAACACGGCGCGGTATATGAGCTCGATTCAGAGCGCCTCCACGCGGCGGCGCCCGATCTGATCCTAACCCAGGGCGTGTGTGAGGTCTGCGCCGTGCCGACGACGCTTGCCGAAGAGGCAGTCGTTGCGCTCGAGGGTCGACCCGAGGTCCTCTCCCTGGACGCGCACACCCTCGACGAGATTCTCGAGTCGATCATCCGCGTAGGCGAGACCGCAGGCGTGGCGGCGCGAGCCGGAGCGTACGCCGCCGAACTCCGGGAGCGCATGGAGGCCGTGCGGGGCCGTGTGACGGATCGTCCGGCCCGCCGGGTGGTGGCCGTGGAGTGGCTCGAGCCGCCGTTCGTGCCGGGACATTGGGTCCCGGAGATGTTCGCGATGGCCGGGGGAGTCTTGCTGGCCGGCGAGGTGGGTGGGCCCTCCCGGGAGACGTCATGGGCTGACTTGGCTGGTACCGATCCCGACGTTCTCGTCGTCATGCCTTGTGGATATGGCCTCGAGGCCTCCCGCAGGGAGGCCGACGCGCACGCCGCGGAGCTCCAGGCGCTGGCGAGCAGAGCTGTGGAGGAGGATCGGGCATATGTGGTGGATGGCTCGTCATTCTTCAATCGGTCAGGCCCACGGGTCGCGGATGGGGTGGAGCTCCTGGGCGCGCTTCTTCACCCGGAGCGGTTTCGGCAGGTCGATCTCACTGGGCGAGCCGAGCGGTGGGTTCGGAAGAACAAAGCCGATTGATTATCTTTCAATTACTGAGATCCCTCACAGGAGGCACCTAGTTGCGATACGATCCGGTGCTCGTCCAGCCGATGCGCGACGAGCTCACGAACCTACCTCGGCTTTGAGGAACTGCTGACCCCAGACGACGTGGATCAAGTGCTCGGCGAGAGCCAGGGCGCCGTGCTTGTCGTCGTCAACTCCGTGTGCGGGTGTGCCGCCGGCAAGGCGCGGCCGGGGGTTCGGCTGGCGGTCCAGCACGACGTAGTTCCGGACAAGCTCACCACCGTCTTTGCCGGGATGGAGCTCGAAGCCACCGACCGGGCCCGGAGTTACTTTGCCGGGTACGGGCCGTCCAGTCCGCAGATCGGGCTTCTCAAGGGCGGGAAGCTCGTGTTCCTGTTGGAGCGCCATGACATCGAGGGTCGAGAGGCGAATGACATCGCCCAGCGGCTCGTCGAGGCTTTCGACCAGCACTGCACCAAAACCGCTTAGGGGACGGGGTAGGGGCCAAGCGCACTCTCCCCTCACGATCCCCGGACAGCTCATTGAGGTAGAGTGATTCTCCTTGATCCTCTCGCCCGCCCGGTCATCGCGCATCGGGGGGCGAGTGGACGGTTCCCCGAAAACACTCTCCTGGCTTTCCGGCACGGCCTGGAACAGGGTGCCGACGGTTTGGAGCTCGACGTGCGGCTCACCGCCGACGGTGTGCCGGTCGTCATCCACGATGCGACGGTGAACCGCACTACGAACGGCGAGGGCCGGGTCTCCGCGCTCAGAATCCAAGAGCTGCAGACCCTCGATGCCGGTGAGGGTGAGCAGATCCCGACTCTTGCGCTCGTGCTTGAGACCTTCCCCAGCGTTCCGCTGATCGTGGAGATCAAGGATCCAGTTGCCGGCGCGCCAGTGGCCACCGTCATCGAGAGTGCAGGGGCAGCGGACCGGGTGGTGCTGGGGGCGTTCGAGCACCGGACGCTCGGACCGTGTCGAGCGGCCGGACTTCGCACCTGGGCGACGGAGCGCGAGACGACCATGTTCTGGCTCTCCTGCAAGGTCCGCTTGCCCAGGACCGGAGAGCATTACGACGGCTTCGCCGTTCCCGAAAGTACAAAGCGCCTGCGGGTAGTGGACGAGCGCTTTGTAAGGTTTGCGGTCAACGCCGGGAAACCCGTGCACGTCTGGACGGTGAACGACCCCCGCGAGGCGGAGCGCCTCCGAACCCTGGGTGTGTCGGGGATCATCACCAACTTTCCGGAGCGGATGCAGGCGTTACCTTCTTGAGTCGCTCATCCGCCGATCCGAGACTCGTATTCCATTATTGAAGAGGGGCTATGACTAAGACCACGCTGTATGGGGCAGCCGTTCTCGGCGTCCTCCTGCAGACCGGCTGTGGGCCCGGTACAGAGCCAGAGTGCGCTCCCGACAATGCAGGATTGGCACTGCCGGAGGGCTTTTGCGCTCTCATCGTGGCAGACGAGATCGGTAGGGCGCGGCACCTCACCGCAGCCCCAAACGGTGACCTGTTTGTCGCGGTGGCCTCCCGCCCGGAGGACCAGCCCGGGGGAGTGCTTGCGCTGAGGGATACGGACGGGGACGGAGTGGCAGATGTCACCCGGTTCTTCGGCGAGGGGCGGGGGTCCGACGTGAAGCTCCACAACGGTTTCCTCTACTTCTCCAACCGAACCGCGGTCATGCGCTACGGCTGGAGTGAAGGACAGCTCGAACCCAATGGTGACCCGGAAGTGATCGTGCGCGACCTCCCCGGCCAGCGGGGGCATTGGGCGAAGAGCCTCGCGTTTGGAGCCGGCAACTCCATGTACGTGAACATCGGGTCCCGTTCCAACTCCTGTCAGTTGGAAGAGAGGGGTGATCAATCGCCGGGACACGACCCGTGCACCGAACTCGAAGGACAGGCCGGTATCTGGGAGTTCGACGCAAGCCGGCCCGAGCAGACGCAGAGCGACGGGCGGCGCTTCGCCACGGGACTGCGGAACACTGTCGCCCTGGCGGTGCGTTCTGACGATGGGGCGCTCTACGGTGTCGTGCATGGGCGCGACCAACTGGCGCAGAACTGGGGGAATCTGTTCACCGAGCAGCAAAGCGCGGAGAAGCCGGCGGAGGAGTTCGTCCGCATCGCTGACGGTGACGACTTCGGCTGGCCGTACTGCTACTACGACCCCGAGCTCGAACGCAAAGTGCTGGCACCTGAGTATGGCGGCGACGGACAACAGCAGGGGCGTTGCTCGGATAAGAAGGATCCCTTGGTCGGCTTTCCGGGTCACTGGGCGCCGAATGGATTGCTCTTTTACAGCGGCAATCACTTCCCGGATAGGTATCGAGGTGGAGCTTTCATTGTGTTCCACGGTTCGTGGAATCGGGCACCCCTGCCTCAGGGGGGGTACAACGTGGTGTTCCAGCCGTTTGACGGGCGGGATCCCGCGGGAAGTTGGGAGGTGTTCGCGGAGGGGTTTGCCGGGGAGGAGCCAACCCCGGGGAGCCTCCACCGGCCGGTGGACATTGCCGAGGGGCCTGACGGATCCCTTTTCGTATCAGACGATCGTGGTGGCCGAATTTATCGGATCCTTTATACAGGGGACTGA
>JBDHDY010000573.1:0-3522 GCA_039591275.1 Gemmatimonadota bacterium
CGCCGCGGGCCGCCATGACACTCATACAGGAAGTTGCGTGGGCGCTCGGCTACGCGCATTCACGCGGGATCGTGCACCGCGACATCAAACCCGAAAACATCCTCATCGACAGAGCAACAAGCCGGGCCCTAGTGACCGACTTCGGAATCGCCCAGGTCGCCAAGAGCCGCAGCGACCCACCCGAGGGCGAGCTCGTCGGAACGGCTCGATACATGAGTCCCGAGCAGGCTGCGGGAGAGCCCGTCGACGCACGGAGCGATCTCTACTCCCTGGGTGTCACCGCGTTCTTCGCGCTGACTGCGCGGACACCCTTCGACGCAGCGAACGTTCCCGCTCTCCTGATGAAGCACATCATCGAACCGGCGCCCGCTGTGGCAACGGTTCGGCAGGACGTGCCCGAGAAACTCGCGGCGATCGTAGATCGATGTCTTCAAAAGGAGCCGTCCGCCAGGTTCGCCACGGGAGATGACGTTGCCGAGGCCGTCGGTGAGGCGCGGGGCCGGGAACTGCGAGCCCCACCCATCGTGCGGAATTTCCTGAGAAACGCCCAGGTGACCACGGCGGTGTTTCTCACCGCGGCAGTCGTGGCCGGGGGAGGGGATGTCGACAGGGGGGCTATGAACGCAGTGCTCGTGCTCGTGGTGGTCCAGCTTGGGGCTGTCGCGCGGAGACTGTTGAAAGAGGGATACACTTTCGATGACATCCGCCAAGCCCTGCTCGCCGAAGCTCGAGCGCAGGACGAGGAAGCGGAGGCTGTTGGTGAGAAGAAATGGATCCGGCGCATTTACGGATTGTGGCATCGGCTGTGGGCGGGGAAGTTCGGGCGAACCTTCTTCAGGTTGGCCGGCACGGGGTTGCGCTCCCCCAAACGGCTCGCGCTTCCGTCAGCTGACGCGACCGAGCTCGTGCTGGGCAGGGCCACCGTCAGCGTCTTCGAGGCTCTCCCGGCGGAAGACCGCACCCAGCTCTCTCAGGCGCCTGAAGTAATCCACCGGCTCGAGCGCCACGCCGCAAAGCTCCGGGAGAAGGGAGACACCGGTGAGAATCTCACCGCCGCCGTCGCCGCCCTGGAGAACATTCGGCTCGGCATGCTGCGCCTGCAGGTGGGTGGCGGTCTTAGAGAGTAGAGAGTAGCGATAGGGTGTAGGGTTTGGGGTGTATGGGAGATGGACTCCGTCACCCTGGCTTTGGTAACCAGCCGAGTTTCACTAGGATGTCGTATATCACGAACGTGATGACGAGGGAGAGGGCTGCGGCAGCGGCCGACCATGTCACGTCTCGCCGATGTTCCGCAGGCTCCCTAAAATCCGGCCGCAGCCGGTAGGCGAACCTCCTCCCCTGCGCACGAACGCTAAGCCGCTGGAGCAGCGGGATCACCGTGACGTGCAAGATCAGAAAGAATAGGGGGATGAGAACGAGGTAGGGAACGACGTCGCTACTCATATTGCATCTCTCGTCCTACTTCGCCTCCGCTTTGTGGCGCGCTTCTCGACCCTTGTCGGGCGTCGGATCCTTGACTACACCATATGCCTGAAGGCCCTCATGTCCCTCCGGGAGGTACTCAGTGACCGGGAGACCGTCCGGAGTCACGAACAGAAGGCAGTGACAGTACTTGTACGTCTTCATGTCGTCACAGGCGCAAATCCATTCACGACTGCGCTCCACCTCCGCTTTCTTGTCGGGAAAGAACTTGCACGGACAAAGTGGGCGACCCAGCTCGTCAAGGTTGGAGGCCAAGCCGTTCACCACGGCCTCCGTGACGCCGCTGGTAGGGTGACGGGAGGTCCCGGTCTTCTCCAGGTATTTCTGAACGAACGTGCGCATTCGGGTGAGGCTTTTCTCAGACGGATCTGGCATGGTTCGCAGCACCTCCGGGGATTGCTTGCAAACTGATGCAGCAAGGACTCTTCTCACACGATACCGAGACAACGCGCGGCAAGAAAGTGGGGCGGACACCCCCGGAGCTGCATCACCTCATAAGTTGTTTTGCGACAACATGTTCACCTGGGTGTCCGGGAGTTTTGCTCGTTGCCTGGTAGGAGCGGTTTGACCTTGGCGCCTTATCGAATCCGAAAATCCTCGATCTGGATCTCTTTTCCGAAGTCGCCGTAATCCCCGTCGGTTCTTGCCTGCCTGAACGCACCCCAATTTACCGTCCGATATCTCGGTTGGTCTCCAGCCGTAGCCACTAGTGGTGCGCAATCGGTCTCGTACGATGGATTGAAGAAGAAGGGAATACTGTATCTGGGTTGGTCGGTGATCGGGCGTACCCGGTGCAGCGCTGCCTGGAACCGATCGTTGGACCAGATTTGCATCATATCGCCGACATTGATGACAAGGGCACCCTCCACAGGCTCGACGTCAGACCACGTGTCGTTCGCGAACACTTGCAGCCCTCCTACTTGGTCCTGAAGCAGTATCGTTAACGCACCGGCGTCGGTGTGATGGTGAAGCGCCATGTCACCGAGGTCGGTGGTCGTTGCCGCAGCTTCCGGTTCCAAAGGGTCAGCTAGCGGATAGTAGTTGAGCCGCACGAAACTAGTGTCGATAGGAGTGAAATTCGAACGGAGCGTGTTCTCCTCGACGCCCAACCCTGCGCACAGTGACCCAAGCAGTTTCAGTCCGAGGCCCTCGCAGGCCCGGAAGTACTGGAGCATAGTTTCCCTGAATGAAGGAAGCGCGTCCGGCCACTGATTGGTGCCGTCAACGGCGGCGCGGTTGTCCGGATGGTCTTCGGGCAGCTCCGGATGCAGCACCCCTGCGAAGTCAAACACTTCCTTGAGGTCCCGCTTGTTCTTGGTGAGCTCGCGATCGTAGTAACCGCGGGGGTTTTCCTTGGTTCGCGTGATCTCGAGCTTGATATTGCGTGGCAGCGCGAAAAAACGATGAGTCTCCGACCACACGCGCTGGATGAGATCAGCGGGCACGCCGTGATTCACGACCTGGAAGAACCCCCAGTCGTGGGCGGCGGCCGCGATGGTCTGCACGATAAGCGCACGGCCCTCAGCGTCGCCTGTGCTAGCAAGCGCTGCAATGTCCACCACCGGAACATTCTGAGTCACACGAGCCTCCTGTGGATGATGCTCGGCTCACAACAATGTAGTCGCCGCCGGGCTCTGTCGCTCGGCGCAGCGGTTTGTTCAACCTTCCCACGGCGCAACCGACCATACATCTTTGTGCCTCTAACTCGCATGGCCAACGCGAGCGAGGCCCACGGCGGCTCGATATCTCGCTGGAGACTGAGATGGAACCATACCAGATCGACAACCTCATTGAGATTCTCAGAATGGTGCTGGGAATCGGCGGCGCCGCGATAGGAGCGAGTATCGTGATCGCCACCTGGTTCAAGGCTCGGGGCAGCCTCGGCGCCAGAGACACGAAGAAGCTGCTGGAGAGCAATGAGTCGCTGCATCAAGCCATCGACCAGCTGCGTGCTGACAACGCCGAGTTCCGGCACGAGCTGCACGAACGGGTGGAGGAGATCTCGGGCCGGGTGGAGTTCGCGGAGCGGATGCTCGCCAA
>JBDHDY010000574.1:0-2578 GCA_039591275.1 Gemmatimonadota bacterium
TGTAAGCGTACGGTGAACCGCAGGGGGGTCAGATTTTATGCTCGGCACAGCAATTGCACGTGGTAATGTTGCAATGGATTAGTTTACAGAGGTGGGACGCCAGCGATCGGGGAGGAGATCGGCCACTTGGCTGACGGGTGTGGCTGCGATCCGGGTGAGCACATCGCGGAGGTAGGCCAACGGCTCGATTTTATGTCGCTGACAGGTGGCGATGAGGCTGAAGTGAATCGCAGCGGTACGGCCGCCGTTGTCCGAGCCGGCGAAGAGCCAGTTTTTGCGGCCAATGGCTACACGGCGTAAGGCGTTCTCGCTGGCGTTATTATCGATTGCCAATCGGCCATCGGTGGTGTAAACGCATAGCGCGTCCCACTGATTCAGTGCGTACTGGATCGCTAGGCCCATCGGACTCTTGGGCAACACCGGGCCGCCGTGCTCAGCCTGTTGCGATTCCAGCCATGTCTTGAATTGAGCGAGACGCAGCTCTGACAATTCCTGTCGTAGACGGTAACGCTCTAATACCAGATCCGTTTGATTCTTCGCGGCGGACTTCTTCGCCTGGTCTTCGACATCGTACAGTAGCCGAATGTACGCCAGGGCTTGCGTACTGATAGCCGGGTCGCTGTGGCGGGCGTCGTAAAACTTCCGTCGGGCATGTGCCCAGCAGGCCACCTCCGTTACCTTGCCGCCGGCGTCGCCCGCATAAATGCCGTCGTAGCCGCCGAATGCATCAGCCTGCAGATACACTTGTTCGTCCTTGCCCCAGTCACGCAGGAAGGTCATCGGCCCATCGCGACTGCGGCTCGGTGTGTAGGCGAATACCGTGTACGGATGATCCTTATCCCCCAGGTACACCCAGAACCGACCGGTCCGCGTCTGCGTGCGGCTGCGATCCTGCACCTTCACCGGTGTGTCGTCCGTATGGATAACCTTTGATAATCGTACCTCGTCAACCATCAGTTCGTACAACGGTCTCAGCGCATCGGCACATTGGGCTGCCCAATCACACATCGTCGAACGAGCGATGTCGATCCCGTGCCGCTTCAAGATCCCTTCCAGCCGATGCAGCGGAAGATGATCACCATACTTACTGACCATCACATAACTCAATAACCCCGGAGCAGCCAAACCTTTTTCAATCGGCAGCAAGGGTTTGTCGGCAGTGACGATCTGTGACCCTTCCGGCGAGGCGTTTTTTTCACACTGGGGGCAGCCATACTTCAGCCGGATATGCTCGATGACCTTTACCTTGGCCGGAATATAGTCGAGTTGCTCGTGCGTTTCCTTGCCAATGATGTGCCGAAGCTTCCCGCAGCACGGACAGGGTTTTTCGTCCTCCGGCAAGTCATGGATGATTTTCTCGCGGGGAAGATCCGAGGGCAAGCGGCGTCGGCCATGACCTTTATGCTTGGGCTTCGGCAGCGTTTGATCATCGGCATCATCATCCGCCGGCATCTCCGGGATGGCCTGGTCGATCAGATTCTCAAACAGCAGCATCTGCCGCGGATCCATTTTCTCTGAAGAACGCCCGTAGTAACGACGCAGCAAGGCCTGCAACTGATGCTGCAGGTCGTCGATCTTGCGAAGGTGCTGATGTTGTTGTTCGAGAAGTTGATCACGCTCGGCCCGAAGAAGTTCATTTTCGCGTTGAAGTCGGGTGAGTTCGGAAATCGAATTGTTGGGATCTTCCTTGATCACGTCTTATGTTATACAGCACCAAGTGTCCGAAACAATGCACCATTCAGGTAGTTCAAGATTTTATGTTTTTTCACGCCGGTCGGCGAAATCGCTTACGGCGTTTGATGCTGCGCAGATCGATCCCTTCCAGCAGCATGGCCAACTCGCTGGCTTTCAACTCGACATGTGTAGCTCCGTCCTTGGATACCGGCATCCGAAACGTTCCCTTCTCCAGCCGCTTGTACCACAGGGCATAACCGTCGCGATCCCAGTAGAGGATCTTCAGCCGATCCCGGCGCCGACCCACGAACATAAACAGGTGCCCGCTCAACGGATCATAACCCAGCTCGTCCCGTACCAGAACCGCCAGGGTATCGAATCCCTTGCGCATATCCGTCAGCGTCGTGCACAGGTAGACCCGAACCCGCAGCCCTTGGTCAAGCTCGCCCAGGCTCGGAAGACTCAACATGCCCGACGCTCCGGATCGACTGTGTCCACTGAAGTCAGCACGCCCAACACGTCCGCCAGCATCTGTCGATCAACCGAACCATGAACCCGAACACACCGACCATCGGTCAGCACGATCTCCATCTGCGGATCGCTACGCTCCGGCCTATCTGCAGTCACATGCACCGGTACGAACGACGATGCCTGCGCCTCCACATCACGCCGAGACAATTCTCGTCGCCACCTGTAGAACGCCGATTCTGTTACCCCGTGCTGATGACACCAGGCTCTAACCGAAAGTCCGCTGCCCGCTTGTTGTTCGATCTTCCGTCGCCATGCCCTAGCCTTGCCCGAATCCCGTGCTGTACCCTTGGCCATAAACCATACCTCCTTTCAAATGGAAGCATGATGCCTCAACAGACCGCAAAAGTGAAGATGTGGTTCACCGTACGTTTAC
>JBDHDY010000575.1:0-2566 GCA_039591275.1 Gemmatimonadota bacterium
TCTCATTCGCTCGAGGAGCTCCTCGAAATCTCTGGCGCTGGGCACGGGAAAGTAACATCGTCCTCCGGCCCATCTGATCAAGTAGCAGTCCGAGGTGGTCCAGCCCGGAACCCAGCGGCGCACCCCTAATCCCGGTCGCAGCCGCACCTCGCTAATCATCTCTTTCCGCGTCGCCCGGCGAATCTCCTGAATCCTGCCCCATTCGAGGAACGTTGGCGATCCCCGCTTCCGGATGAGTCCAATACCCCTGAGCGTCAGCTCCAACCCTCGAATCTGGAGAGACAAACTGCGGATGAACACGACCCACCATCCCGTCAACAGGCCAAGTGCCAGCGCACTCGCGGCGGGCTCCGAGAGCACGACACGCATAACCGCATAGAGGCTCAGAGGACCGACAACGTACAGAGCGGCGACACTGACTCCCACGAACACGTCCAGCCAGTCCCTGGGAGCGAGCTTCGGATATATGGTGACTTTGTTCATGCGCCCGCGACCTAGGACTCCAGAGATGGTCAGAGGGATGCGGGACTTTCCAGTCAGACAAACATTAGCACCGACACCGCAACTGCTCAACTGCGGCCAGCTGGAGGTCCGCTACCCACTTGCCGCAACACGCCTGCGGCGCTGATCCGCCCAGGCCTACGGTGTGACCATCAATCCCGCAAACCAAACCCTGGCGTCCAAACCGGGGTTGAAATCGGCCGTTCCGGCATTGGACAAATGATGGAATCTGTATCCCACGATTGGGGCCAACGATCTTCCGACGGGCACACGAAGTGCGGTGAAGATGTCAAACGTCAGGTTGAGTTTACGGGCATTGCCGAACGGTACTTCCCGTTCGAAGGCCAGCAGCCCACCGGATCCTCCCACCAACAACGACACTGGGCCGCCATGGAAGAATGCGAGCTCCACACCGAGGGGAGCAATCCCCGCTCCATACACTGTCCCTCCCGGCTGCCCCAGAAACTCCGGATTCGCACCGCGTACGGTCGCCCGAACGCCCGGACCGTTGGGATTGTCGGTCACGACGGCAACGGGAATCAGCTCCGCCGTGTAGGCTACATCAAGGGTCCCGGTCTTCAAGAACAGCCGCTGATAACGCAGCCCGGCGACGAAGAACTGGCGACCCGTCACCCTACCGAGAAAAATACCGCCCGGTGAGCTGAAGGAGACACCAGCCCACATACCGTAGGCATTTCGCGCGACGGGGGCCTGGGCAGCGCCGCTGTTGGGCTCTTGTGCGGGAGCATTGCTCGTAGTGAGCAAGAGCGGGAACACCAACATGACAAGTCTTGTCATTCGACCTCGAGCTCGACGTGCAGCAGGACTGACCATGCTTCAACCATCCTCGCTCAACCCACAGGGCGCCTGATGACACGACGCAGCCAGCCCACCGACGACGCAGATCAGGTCTTTGCTCACCAGAGCGAGCTGATCACCGGCGCGCCGGACCGTCTGGCAGCGCGGCGAGAGCTCAGCGCCAAGTCCTGATTCATGGGTGCCCGCTGCCGCAAGCCGGACGACTCAGCTTCCTGCGCGGACCGAATCTCAGAAGGTCCCGGCCCCATTACCCCTGGAGGGAGCGGCCCCAAATATCGCCCAGCGTGAATCCGGTTGGGAAGGGATCGTCCGGGTCCAGGACATATTGACTTAATGCGGTGATCCACGCCTGTCCGGACAGACTAGAAGTCACGGCTATGTACGATCCCACACGAGTCTCCCTAAGGAGGCGACCGGTGAAGATTGTCCCGAGAAGACCCTCATGATGAAAGTCTTCCTCCAGGCCCAGTCGGCCTTTGGCATACAACGCCGCCATTTGCGCGCAGGTTCCTGTACCGCATGGCGAGCGGTCGATCGCTCCTGTCCAGGTTTCGGGTCTCTGCCAGTCGAGCTCTCCCGTCGACACGACCACTGCATTCTTACGGCTTGCGGCGGGATGGCTGGGAGCTCCCGAAAGCTGTGAGATCGTTACTCCGGAAATGGCTGGATTCGCGGGGTGGATCGCCGGAAGCTGCTCGCGGGCAGCCGCCTTGATCATCTCGCCCACGCGTGCGATCTCCCTTCCCTCTTCTGGAGCAAGTCGCAGTCCCAACTTGTCGGCATCGGCGATGACATAGAACATCCCGCCGTACGCGACGTCAACGGTAACCTGGCCGAGATTCGGCACGTCGATAGTTGCATCCAAGTGAACTGCGAATGCGGGGACGTTCTCGAAGGTCACCCTTGTCACCTTCCCGTGGGAGACCTCCGCGCGGACGGGGATGAGACCGGCGGGAGATTCGAGTGTAAACTCGGTCACGGGCTCCTTGGCCGTCACGATGCCTGTTTCGAGCAGGACGGTGGCCACGCATATCGTATTGCTCCCTGACATCGGAGGGTACTCCACCTGCTCCATGATGACAAAACCGGCGTCCGCGTCAGGATGCGTTGGCGGCAAGATCAAGTTGCAACACAACGCCGGATATCCACGTGGCTCCCGAAGCATGCGCTTCCGCAGATCGTCGGCTTGGGTCTCCAGGTATACCTTCTTGTCGAACATCGTCTTACCCGGCACGTCGAGCACGCC
>JBDHDY010000576.1:0-2865 GCA_039591275.1 Gemmatimonadota bacterium
GCGCTCATGTTGTCCCAGTTATGCGTGAACACGAAAAACAAATCGTTGCCGGGACGGATGATCCACCTAAATCTCGCAAACAGACCGACCACCTCACTGACATCGTCGTATTGCAGATTCCCCATGAGCGACGCCCACGGGCTGACGTGCCACTGTCCGGTCAGGCGGAACAGGTGTGTGGAGAAGTCGCCTTCGGGTAGGTTCACATCGTTCTTTTCAAACTCGGGTGTAATGCTTACCCCTGCGCGCGGCCTGACCGTGATGCCGGCCCCGTACCGCATCCGGTTGCCGGACCAAAACTCTCCCCCGGCGAACACAAACCTCCCCGATATGGCACGCCGGCCGGCCGTATGTGCGCTGACCTCCCACTCCCACGTGTTGTAGTTCCCCACCGGGATCGTGACGCCATCACGGATCTCGAACCCTTCATCGAGACGCTCGAACAATTGGGTTATCTGAAAGTCAAAGCGGTCTCCACTTTCGAATCTGATGGCGAGCGGTTTGAAGTCCGTCTTGCGAGTTTCCAGATTCCACGAGATGTCGGTCAAGTATTCGAACTGCACCTGGAATTCGAATTGCCGGATCGACGGAATACCGCCTGGCCTCGGTGCAAAGGTCACCGTGGGTTGCAGGCGGCGAAATCCATTTCTGCGTGTGAAGCCCACCGCTGGATCCCAGTAGTCCCCGAACTCGCGGTACGACGAGTGGATACGCCAGATGTCGTTGGGGTAGTTGATCCGGATACCGCGTGAAGTGCGATCCCAGAAGGTCGAGGTTACGTCGAGCGCGCGCTCGTTGTGCCACACGAAGAACGCCTCGAACTGGAAGTTCTTGTTGCCGAGGAATCGCGACGTGAACAAATCCAAGTCCGCGCCGAGCGTGTGTCCATCCCGCAGAGGATCCTGACCTTCTATGCGGCTCGTGGCCCTGCGCGTGTAGATGGCGCCGATTGATGACTGGCGGAACAATGTTCGCTTCACGCGGGCGACCGTGAAATCCTCACCCGGGACCTTATAAGGTGATGGTACGTCTTCCGAGAATCGCTCGTCGGTTCCCGCCCTCACCTGGAAGAAACCCAACTCATAACGGCCGGCCTGCCCACCGAGCCGCGCACCGTATCGGAGCGGAACCGGTTCCCCCTCCACCAGGCCTATGCGCCGGCTGAAGTAGGGGTTCACACCGCTTCGCGGGGAGAACGAGTAGACTCCCGATCCCTCGAGGAAGAAGTCACGTCGTTCGGGGAAGAACAACGGGAAGCGGGTGAGGTTCACCTGCCGCTCGTCTACTTCCACCTCGGCGAAATCCGTGTTGACAGAAACAGCAGCCCGAAGACTGGGCGTCACATTGTACGACACATCGAAACCGGCGTCGGCGGGAAACGTCGTCGGATCGGGATCGGCCGGCGTGTGGCGGTAACCGGCAACGGCGTACGGCTTCGTCTCGAGGCCGATTCCCTGGGTCATCCCGTGGAGGCCCGACAGGCGGCCGGCGTGCACGGGGCGGAAAAGCTGCTGGTTACGACGGTGTCCGTTCCAACGCGTCTCCTCGTTCTTGCGTCGCACGGTGCGCTGGAAGTTGATCCCCCAGGTGTTCTGGTCCGGCTTGAAATTGAGCGTACGGAACGGAATGCGAATTTCCGCAGACCAGCCGTCGTCGCGCCGGGCAACGCGCGCTTCCCAAATCCCATCCCACGATTTGTTGACGCCAAAGTGTCCACCCGCCCCCAACAACCCGTCCCCCATCAACCCTGCAGGATTGATCTCGAAGAAATATCCGGTGCGGCCGTCAAGGAACGTGTCCAGGATCCACATGAACCGGTCGTCCGTTCCCAGGCCTGCATCGCGTTGCTTCTGATATGCCAGAATTCCCTTGGGGTCGCTGTCGTAGAGGATGGCGCCGATGTAGAGGTCGCTCGCGTCGTAGAGGATATAGACCGCAGTCTCCTCCGTCGCCGGCGCGCCTTCGTCCGGTTCCTCTTGAAGGAAACCCGTGGCCGGTGTGGCGCTTCGCCAAACCTGTTCGTCGAGATGCCCGTCCAGGTGGATGCCCTCGGAGCCACCCAACTGATACGCAGCAACGGTCCTGACATCCTCCGGACCGTTGGACGAGGTCTGTGGCCAGAGAGGATCCGCAATCCCAAGTGTCCCCACCAACACTAGGCCCAAGCAAACGCTAAACCAACGTACCTTCATCCTCCGCCTTTCCGGTCGCTTCGCCTGCCGAGCGTCCCTTGGCACGCTGAGGTTCGCGCTCTGCCTCCCCACGCCCCTCACTCGCTACCGGCTACCGGCTGCCGGCTACTGCAATGCCCAAGCCCCAAGCCCTAAGCCCCAAATTCTCCTGCCCCCTCTGCCTTTGGCGAAGCATGGGGCAACCTCCGGTGAACTGATGACGGCGTCGGCGGCGGGCAGACCCGTCGTCGGAGGACACCTGCGTTTGGGTCCTTGGGGCGGCGGGACCGGCGGGCCACCGGTAGAAGAGGTTGCTGGACTCGCCGTCAACATTGAGCGTTGTCAGATAATCTGCAAGCGCGGTATGAGACAGGATTTGTCGGAGATCGGGTAAGGCGGTAAAGCGGTAAGGTTACTCGGGAAGATAGGGCATAAGAAGTCTAAGCCCGACGACGAACGCCAAAGCAAGTGCGACCACGGCGAGGGAGTTCGCCTTGGGATTGGGGGTGAAGCGGTCTACTATGAAGACGCGCAGGTAGAGAGCAAGCACGGCAAACAGCAGGGCTATTGGTATCTCGACCAGGTGGCTGAGAGACTGATGTCCGATACCAAATGACGTGAGCAGGATCCACAGTACGACCGCCCCGACGGGACCGGCGAAATCCCACGGAAACCACCTCTCCTCGCGCTTAGC
>JBDHDY010000577.1:0-2556 GCA_039591275.1 Gemmatimonadota bacterium
GAGGCTTTCCAGATACTCCGGCGTGTGGACCAGCAGCATCTGGTCGCGGCTGAGCTCGTCGGGCACGTAGAAGCCGCCGGGGGCTACCAGGCCGTCTTTGACCAGCCGTTTGGCGATCTTCGAGTATTTGTGAATGTCGAACGGATGCGACCGCTCCAGGCCGGCCAAGTTGATCTCGAAACGTTTTGAATAGACCAAGACCGCCATGGTTGCTATCTAGGAGTCTGTCCGAGAAATGGGAGGGTGTTCGTTCCTCGCTTTGCCGGTCCGATCTTCCTAGTTTCAGGTCAGCGCAGGCTGGTAGCGCCAGATCTTCAGTAGGTTATGGGTCAGGCATACCAACTTCCATTCGCCGGCCATTTTCTTGAGACCGCGCAGCAGGAATTGGCGAAAACCACGCACCCCCTTGATTTGCCCAAACACCGGTTCCACGATGTGCTTCCGTTGGGCGTAGCATGCTCTGCCAGCTTTCGTGCGAAGTTTGTGGGCCATCTTTTCTTTCGCCGTCGCCTCCTCCGATGGTGGGCTCTCGGGTTCCGCAGGCAAAGGCCGATTATGCTTCTGACGACCGACGGCAATGTGCGGATCGAAGCCCGAAGACTCCATTGCGTCCACCGCCCCCTCGCTGAAATAGCCGTTGTCGAGCGAAGCGGGAATCTTTCGGGCCTCGCCGTGCTCGTCTTTGGGAACCTCGATGCCCGCTGCTTCGAGATTCTCCAACGTGGCCTCGGCCAGAGGCACCGCTTGCTGTTGGTCATTCGGTTGGTTTGTCACTTCGGCCGCCAAGATGATCTGGTGTTCCCCGTCCACGGCGGCCTGCGCGTTGCCACAGTAGTCCCACCCCTTGTTGCTCGTCTTCATGATGTGGGAGCCTGGATCAGTGAAATTGGTCTGGTCCTTCTCCTCGGGAGTCTCCTTGATCGTAGCTGGCTCGCGTCCCCGACGGTTCTTGCCCTGCGCGGCCCGTTCTGCCTCCGCGGTCGCACGACGTTGCCGTTCGGCGTTCGCTTCGGCTTTCGCCTGCTCCTCCAGCCGCTGCATCGCGGCTTCGATTGCCCTCAGTCGCTCCTCTCGTCGCTTCAGCTCCTCCGGCAAGTCGTCTCCACGACGTGATCCCAAAGAGGCGTCTTGCTCGGCATCGGTCTTCTCCGCTCGCTGTAGCAGCTCCTCGATCTCCGCCCGCAGACGCACCACCTCCTTTTCCATGTAGCCGTAGCTCATCGCCTTGTGCCGCGACGCGTTCGCCTTGAACTTGCTGCCGTCGATGGCGATGTTTCCCAATTGCACCATGCCCAGTTCCCCTGCCAACCGCAGCACTTCCGTGAACAGATCACGGAAGGCTTCCAAATGAATCTTGCGGAAATCGCTGATCGTGCGGAAGTCTGGCCGGTCGGTTCCCACAATCGCCAAAAACGCCAGATTCCGTTCGCAGGCCGCGGTTATCTTGCGGCTGGAGAACACGCCCACGCAATACGAGTAGACCAACAGGGTGACCATCATCGGGACATCAAACGGCGGGGCGCCGCGCGTCTCTCGCTCGTAGTAGCTGTAGAAGGCTGACAAGTCGAGTCGAGGAATCAGGTCCAATAGAAAGAACACCAAATCATCCTCTGGGAGCACCAACGCTGGCGTCACCGGCTGGTGAGCATACTCGTTCGGTGTCCAGGGGCGGAAAGTCTTGCGTGGTTCCATCCTCAATTCCCTCCGATTCGAGAATTATCCTTGCCTCTACCTCACACGGAGGGCGGATGCTAAACGCTACACCGCCGTTACACCAGATCAATTGGCAGAAAGGGCTATCCACTTTGCTTTCGTGACTCTCCTGTGTTGGGATGGGCACGTCTTCTGCCGCTGACCAGACGCATGTTCCATCCTAACGGGACACGTGCTCCGTTTGCAGCCGTCCGCGCAGAACAACAAGGGCATGGCACACGTCGCTGCGAATGAACTGGTCCGCTATCCCAGTTGACAGCGTCGGGGTAACCGTACCATGCTATACGAACATCTGATCGGCGTTTGCTCCAATGATGGAGGATACATGAGTTCCATTTTGGACATTGACCTGGACTACTTTCGCCTTGTGGAGGACCCACTGCGGCGGTTTGAGAAGCTATTGAAATGGGGCGAGGCACCAATTGCCATCATCGTGGAGAAGCACCACAAGGCGTTCACTCGTTGGGAGGACCGTGTGAAACGGGGCACGCTGGCAAGTCCGTCGCATATCCTGCATGTAGACGAGCACCATGACATGATGGACCAGAGGAGAAACGCCAATATCGCCAACTTCATGTATCACGCCATCCGAACGTGGCCTCTGTGCCGAGTCCATTGGCTCACGGAGCGACCGATAATGGACTCACCTCGGTATTGGCTCGATGATGATGTCTGGGAATCATTCTCGCAGCGGTTCAGCGTTAGCCCACATCGACCACGGCGCTGGCCGAAGCCGGACCTTGTCTCAGTGTGCAGCAGCCCAGGCTTCCTCAGCGAGGGTCTCCGTCAGATCCTCTTGAACGTGGCCCAACTCTGGGTGAAGCCAAAGAGGCGACAGCAGGC
>JBDHDY010000578.1:0-2554 GCA_039591275.1 Gemmatimonadota bacterium
ACGTTTAACATGTGAGGTAGGTGCGGCGATGCATCAAGTCGGTCTCGGACGAGTCCGGGCCCTGCCGGGCTCCGACGTTCACAGGAGGCTGGTCTGGTGCCGGTCGGCCTTCACCACGACGTGGCAGTGGCGGCACCGAGCCTCGTATGTCTCCCGGCCGCCGACCATGATCGTGGGCGAATCCTCGAAGGCGGGCTCTCCGTCGACCAGCCGCTGGTTCCGGCAGGCCGGCCCGCCGCACACGACACAGATGGCTTGTAGCTTGTCGACGACCTCGGCGATCGCCATGAGGCCAGGCATGGATCGGAACGGCTCACCCCGAAAGTCCGTCTCGGTGCCACCGAGAATCACCCGCAAGCCCCGATTCGCCAACTCGTTGGCGACTTCCACGATGCCATCGTCTAGAAACTGGACCTCGTCGATCGCCACAACGGTAGTGTCTGGCCTTAGCAGCCTGAGGACGTCGGCAGCCAGGTTGATGGGCTTGGCTTCCACTGCTGTACCGTCGTGTGTCGATACCGAGTAGACGCCACCGTAACGGTCGTCGAGATGCGACTTGAACACCTGGACGCGTTGGCGGGCTATGACCGCGCGCCTGACCCGCCTGATCAGCTCTTCGCTCTTGCCGCTAAACATCACCCCGGTGATGACCTCGATCCACCCGGGCTGTGATCCATGATACATCGCAGGGCACAGACCATCGTGAAAATTCGCGGCACGTTAGCCTCGGCGTCCCCTGGAATCAAGGCGCTTGCGGTTATTCTATAGCCTTCCATATTGGTGGCGCCACCAGAATAGCGGCGTCGTCGTTGGCGACCGAGACCATCCTTGAACGTTGGGGGTTTGGGTGAACAAAGTTGAGCTTATTGAAGAAGTTGCGCGCAGAGCCAACCTCAAGAAGAGCGAGGCGGAACGGGCCGTCGGGGCGTTGTTCGACGGTGACGGCCTAATCGCCAACGAGCTTCAGCGAGGTGGGCGCGTGCAGATCACCGGCTTCGGAACCTTCCAGGCCCGTGATCGGGCCGCACGGACGGGGCGGGACCCCCGCACCGGCAACGCGATCCAGATCAAGGCGGCCGTCGTCCCATCCTTCAAGCCCGGACAAGTGCTCAAGGATGCGCTGAACCGCCGCGGGTAGTCTGTAGCGCGACCCGGAAGATCCGCTGGGTCCCACATCTATCAAGGCCGGTCGAGGCGCGCCGAAACTCGGCGCCCCTTGATCGTCTCTCCTGTCAGCCCCTTGATCGCGTGGTTGGCGGTCTCTGATCGCACATCCACCAGCGTGAAGTTCTCCTTCACGTCGATTCGCCCGACCTCGTGTCGACGGAGTCCAGCCGCATTGATGAGCGCCCCCACCAGATCTGCCGGGCGAGCGCCGTCCTTGCGACCGACCGAGACGAAGATCCGGGTCCAGTCTTCCACCTCCTGAGACTTCTCCCCCCGAACCGGGTGTTGCGCCAGCGCGGCAGCAGCCAGGAGGGCGGGATCATACTCTTGGAGCAGCGGCTCGATTGCCAGCAGCTCCTCGGCCAGCCCACCATGCTGCAATTGCTGGCGGAGCGCCGCCCTGGTGGCGACAGCCCGGGCTCGCACTCGGTCGACATCAGTAGGGAGCCGGAGTGGCTTCAGGGGGTCAGCAAGCAACCGCAAATAGGGAAGCTGGCCGGGCCGAACCAGCGCCAGCACCTGACCGGCGGCTTTCAGGAGTTGGGCAAGGATCTCCGCTGAGGGCAGATCCGTGGCGATGGCCAGGTCTGCACCCTGCCCGTTCCCTGAGTCTATCTGGTGAATGTCACCTGCCCCTGTCAGTTCCTCCCAATCCCGGTTCGGCTCGGGATCCCACAGCAGCGTGGACCGGGGATTCAGAACGTCGAGGGCGACTCGTATGGCCCGAGCGCAGGTGGATCGATCCACCAACGCATAGCGCACAGACCCAAGCGGCTTGGTAGGGGGCCGTGATTGCAGCACCACTGGGGCCCTGCGGGCGTGCCGCTCGACGAATTCTGATATGGAGGCGTCATCAGCGGTGACGATTAGGCGCTGCGCGGCAACGGCGTCGGCGAGCAGGTTGTCGAGGTCCGAACGCTCGCCGCCAGCGGGCATGCTCTCGGGCCGGACGACCACTATGTGTTGCAGGCCGTCGAGCTTGAGGGCCGAACGGGAGACGAGCCTGAGCGCGTCGAGCGGTGCGGCCACCAACGTGGTCACGCATGAGCGTCGGAGAAGCCGCTCTGTTCGGGAGAGGCCGGTGAGTGCATGAGCTGGCTGACACGTGGGGATATTTCGGAACGCACCCGCCATTTCCACTACGTCTGTCTCGTCGGGCACCAGTACTAGTGTGCTCGGGAGGGTTTCTGCCGTCGTGGACAACCGCTCGAGCAACGGAACCACTGCCCATGCAGCAGGTGGACACACGTAGACGAGCGGCTTGCCGTGCTCCAAGGCGGCACGATGCGCAGCGTCGAAGACCGGACCGGAATCCCGAGACACGAGAACCTCTTTTTTCAAAGAATGTCTAGCCAGGCCGAAGCCGATCCGTCATGCTACCTTGGCC
>JBDHDY010000579.1:0-2552 GCA_039591275.1 Gemmatimonadota bacterium
TGTCAAAGTGCATCGCGGCTATACTATCAGCACCCGCATAATCGCTGTAGGTCACGTCTCTTTCGGCGAGAACTGAACCTTCTGTTATGGTATCGCACCAACAGTAACTCGTTTCCACTGCCCCGGAATTGAGTTCTGCGCCCGTCACGGGGTTGTGCGACATCTGCTGCTTGCCGATGGTCCCGGCACCATTAGTAATAAGTTGCGCACCAGAGAAGTAATCCACAAGAAAGACTCTATAGGAAAAAGTCGCCCCATCGGGTGAACCAACACCTGTACCATCTCCGTAACCATAAAACCGCAACGAGAGTGTGCGCCATTCTGCCGGAATTTCAATTGCAGCCGCCAGCATAGCGGTCCAACTGCTCGTTGCCGCAGCCAAGTCAGTAGCGTCCGCTGTCACCGATGCAACCTGTATAGCTGCCCGCTGGTTGGTCGTCAGTGCGACTCTATTGCCCGGCTGGTTTAACTTGCTTGGCAATGCCATTATATTCTCCTTATGTAAAACCTCTCAAACAGGGCGAGTCCGTACCCGCCCCGTTTGAAAGGAGGACCATGCTTATTCGGTGGATTCGTAGGTGATCTCGAAGTAATGCACGTCCGCAGTACCGGATGCGGCCATGAGGCATGCTGACTCATCAAAGAAAAACATGATCGTGACAACATCCCCAACGGCTATATCTTCTACTTCGATATCCAGCGATGTTTTAATCATTGTGCCGGCAGAGACCGATGCGTCGGCAATCACAGAAGTAACAGCCGTCATCGCCGTACCGGCGGCATCAAGAGCTTCGCCCGCCGCTACCGCATTTACTGTGCCGTCTATATCGCATTCATCTGCCGCATCTTCAGCAGTATCATGTGACCAATAAACGTGCAAGTCACCCGAATCTGCGACGTAACCTGCGGGAACTACCCACGTTATAAAGCAAATGTCGTCGCCTGTAGCGTTGGGGTTGGAATCGAATTCAAGCGAAGCAAACTCCCATTGTGCCGCCGTACCGTTGAAGGTTAGAGTAGGCGGGTTAGCCGAATCCAAAGTCACGTCACTGCAATGAATCAAATGTGATCGAGTCTGGCCACCTGTAAACGTGGTTGTGCCGCCGACTTCCAGGTTGTCGTCAATGAGCACATTACCATCGTCAATATACAGGGCCTCGACTGTCGCATCGGTGGCGCTGATATAGACTGCGTATCCAGCGGTCCCAGCGGCGGCATTGCCCGTATCGACAATTCTCAAAGACGAACCACGAGAGTCATTTTGCGGAACGCCTGAATTAGCGATTCTAAGCAGGGATGAATCGACATGAGCCAAAGCACCGTCGTTGGTTACGTGGATCATGCCCACATCATCGGCACCAAGAAAACTGCCTGTTGCGCCGTCTACCTTGAGTAGGGAAGTTGTCTGAGACGTAGCGGCTATAAGGTTAGCTCCGACCCCATCGACTTCTCCCACAGTTATCTGTAGGGCATCCCCGGAGCCTGTCGAGGTAATAGTCACACCGTCTGCGTCACCGGAAGCAGCTACATTGGCAATTTGCAGCAAAGCAGCGCCAGCAGCGTCTTGACCATTTAGGGCAACGATGCCGTTCACAGCCAAGGCAGGTTGAGTAGCAGGGACTTCAATTTCGACTGCACTTGAGTTTGTCCGTGCAGCTCCCGTGGCAACAAACCGTGCAAGAAATCCTTCGGCAGCGGTGATGGGCTGGCTTGAGTCATCCACCAGAAGCAATGTAGCCCCAGCGTGAATACCGGGGTCGTCATTTCTCAGGTGAAGCATACCAACGTCATCCGCACCATCCCAACCAGCAGCGTCGCCGTCTATCTCAAGGGCGGCAACGATAGAATTGGTGAACGGTTCTATCGTAATACCCTGGCTGTCGGCTTCGTTCAAGTCGATATACAGAGCATTACCGGACCCGCTGTGATCTATCGTCTGAGTGTCGGTATCGCCGGAAGTATCAATGCCCGTAACCTGCACCAAGGCCGCTCCGGGGTTATCCTGGCCGGTAATGGCAGTGATGCCGTTTATGGCAAGAGCCGGCTGGGTCGCCGGAACCTCGATTTCGACGGCGGACGAGTTTGTCCTCGCTGTTCCGGAATGAACGAAACGTGCCATGAAACCTTCGGCGGCACTAATCGGTGTACTGCTGTCCAGCACTTGCAAGGCTGATGCCCCAGCATGGATATAAGGGTCGTCAGTAGTAATATGCACCATGCCGATATTGTCCGCCCCATCCCAGTTGTTTGTTGCAGCGTCAAATACCGCAAGGGAAGTCGTCTGAGACGCAGCCGCAATGTTTCGCTGTGCTACACCATCTGCTTCGCCTACGGTAATTTGTAGGCCATCACCAGCACCAGTCGAAGTGACCGTCACCGCGTCGGCATCGCCGGAAGCGGCAGTGTTGTTCACCTGCAAAAGCGCTGCACCAGCGGCGTCCTGGCCCGTTATGGCGACAATGCCGTTCGAGAGTAGAGCCGGTTGCGTGGCAGGGACTTCAATCTCTACGGCATAGGCATTCGTCCGGGCTGTACCTGTCGATACAAACCGA
>JBDHDY010000580.1:0-2749 GCA_039591275.1 Gemmatimonadota bacterium
ACCACGAGACGCCTGGGAACACACCAGAAAGCAAGTTCCCCAGCTCATTCGAAGACTACGAGTGAAGTACGGGGAGGTGGAATATCTACGCGTGACTGAAGTCACCAAAAAGGGCTGGCCACATTACCACCTCCTTCTTCGGTCAGGGTTTCTCCCCCACAAGGTGGTAAAAACACTATGGGCCGAATTAACTGGAGCTACAATCGTCGACCTTCGTCAAGTGAAGAAATCCTTCTCTGCGTACCAATACCTTGTTAAGTACCTCTCGAAGCTTCACAGGCTAGAATGGACCGAACGCCATGTCTCCGTATCTAAAAACTTTGCTCCAGAATTTCACAACTTCCACCCCGCACACCTCGTGCACGAACACTACCCAGGCCACATTTTGCAACGGTTGCCCCAAGGCGGCTTCACACTCTTGCGGCCTGATTCAGAAACCAGGCGACGTCTTTCTATCACCAATTACGTACCATCAGATGCTCCTAGACGTACTCCAGAGCAACTTGTCCCATCCTCTGAAAGTGCTCGCCAACTTGCCAGAGCGAAGAGTGGATGAGATTATCGAACGTATCCGCCAAGATATCGTGATGTTCACATTCCTCGACTAACCACCTTGATCCTTGTTACAGAGGATTGTGACAAACGGACACAACTCACACGAAGGGCACAACGGTGAATTCGCACGGTCGAATCAGAGGACGCACGGCCGCCCCTAACGCGTCCGAGCTCCGAAGCGTAATCAGACGGCCACATCAACAGCACAGACACACGCGTGCACCCAGACGATCACAAAGCACGTCACGAGCCAGAGAGCACGTCCACGCGTAACCGCTCACGCGTTGAACCGTCCGGATGAGCAGTGGAAATCCGTTAAGACGCACCGCTGCACCCCCCGACCGGGGCATAAACACGCGGCATGCCATTTGCGGACCCGCCCCACGGCGAATGGCCCGCCGTTTCATCGCCCCCCCCATCAGCTTTCTGGAGTCTCACAAGCCACAAGTGCTGGAGCGGGACGGGTTCCTTCCTTCAAAGGCCCTCGCTCCAGCGTTGCGTTTGTGGACTCCAGCCCCGTTGTCGGGAGCACACGGGCCAGCTGAATGGGGGGGGCGATGAAACGTCATGCCATTCGCGGCCCGCCCGAACGCAAATGGCATGCCGCGTGTTTATGCCCCGGTCGGGGGGTGCAGCTCCCTGGTTGGTCCTCCATCCCGCCCACCCACCCGCACAGCACGCCCACACTCCCCCCACTAGCACAGTTCACGGTCGATACGGCGTTTTCGCTGTTCGCCCCAACACCGTACCAACACCGCCCAAACGAGCAGATCACAGATGGGGGCGGCTTCTTTCCTTGTCGCGGACTTTTCCGCGTTACGAAAAACGTGCTTGACACCCCTCGCACGACGGTGTATGCTTTCTCCCGCTCACGCGTAGGGACGGCACTGGTGGAGATCAGACCGAAGCGACGCGGAGTGACGGAGACAGGCACCCCCCGACGGAGTCAACCCCGTCGGGGGGCTTTACCCCCTGTTTCTGTCCCGTGCTCCTACTCCTTCCATTCCTACCGGTTGCCAACATGGCTAGGGGTTTCCCGCTATCTGCACTCGGCCTAATCGTCTCGGGAGACCTCGGTGGCGAAACAATGTATACCGACCGCTTCGGTAAAATCGTCAGCTTCCCCCTCGCTCCCCCCAAGGAAAAACCCACGTCCCGCCAAATGTGGGTCAGGACCCGCTTCAAAACCGCACAAGCCGCATACATGAGTCTCACCACCTCGGTCAAAGCCGATTGGGAAGACTTGACCAAACGAACCAATCTCTGTATGACAGGGCAAAACCTCTACATCCACGTCGCAATGAAAGGCTCTTATGCACTCCTCAACACTCTCATTAGTCAGTCTGGCGTTACTGTTGCTGCTCCCAATCGTGTCTGAGGCTCAGCAGTGTAATGACATCCAATGCCTTGTCACCCCGACGTGGGCCACTCCGACGACCGAAAGTCTGCCGCCCGCCCCCGCCTCCAGACCCTCCGCCGCCCACTCCCATAGATTGCAGCCTTGTCCCCCGCGAGAATACTGTTCAGCTTGGCGACACGGTGGAAGTCGACATGTGGGCATGGAATCAATCGCTGGAGGAAGGGACCGAAGTTACGTTCGATTTTTTGGATTCACCTGGGGAATTCAGCGAAGAGCCGAGTCTGGACAACAACAGCGAGGACTCGTGCGAATGGGCGGGGGAGGAGGAGGGTGTTTTTACCCTCAAGGTCCTCTACACGTTCATCGATGCTTCTGAGTGCTTTACCACCAGTTTCGAAATCACTGTAACTGAAGAAGAATAGGAGGGTTTTTACCATGGCTAGTGTCAAGGGACCGTTGTTCTCGCTCGACGCCTCGGGAACCGTCGGGTCCGCCGTAGTCTTCAGCAAGTGGAAAGGCCGCAACTACGTCCGCCGACATGCCGTCCCTGCCAATCCAAAATCAGGTGTTCAAGTTGGCACACGTGCAATGATGCGGTTCCTTGCACAAGCCTGGACCAACCTATCCGCCGCTGAGCAACTCACATGGGCAACTCCAGCTGCTGTTACCGACATCTCTCCTTTCAACGCTTTTGTCGGCTACAACATGTCACGTTGGAGTCTCTTCAAGTACCCTGTGCAGTCCTATCCGGCTGCCGAGGCCAATACTGCCGCAACGCTCGGCACCCCTGTTTGTACCGCTCAAGTCCGTTCTGTTCTCACCGGTGCTACCGTT
>JBDHDY010000581.1:0-4542 GCA_039591275.1 Gemmatimonadota bacterium
GAAGCGGAACAGTGGGAGAGCCGTGATTAGCATCGCCGACGAGAGTGGCAGCCCGATCGACAACGCCAACGTCGAGGTGCAATGGAGTGGCCTCACGACAAGCGTCGACGCGGGGCTCACCAGCGGCGGTGACGTTCAGTTCGACTCTGACAGAGTATCCAACACGCAGTCAGGGCAGTTCATTATCACGGTCACGAACGTCACTCTGGGTGGCTTTGTGTACGATTCGGCGTCGAATGTAGCGACGACCGCCTGTGTCGAAACGACCGGCAATCCTTGTGGGCCACCGGACACCGACCCACCTGCCGCGCCAGCTTCTCTGACGGCGACCGGCGGTCCGGGCGAGGTCTCGCTCGACTGGCTCGACAACAGCGAGCCCGACTGGGCCAGTTATTCGGTTTACCGCTCGACCACGTCAGGCAGCGGCTATGGCCTCATCGCAGAGGGGCTGACCAGCAGCCAGCACACCGATACCGGTGTCACTGCTGGTACGACCTACTATTACGTCGTCACCGCAAAGGACGCGAGCGGCAATGAGTCGGGATTTTCGAACGAGGACTCGGCGACGCCTAGTGAGCCTCCTCAGCTATCGATTCACGTGGCCGATATCAGCGTGGTGATACTGAACCAAGGAAAGAACTATTGGGGCAGGGCGACGGTGACGGTTGTCGATCAGGACGATGTCCCGGTGTCTGGCGCCCAGGTGGATGGCTCCTGGACTTGGAACTCAGCAGGTATCGGCACCAGCAGTGGAGTCACTGACGGCAACGGCGACGCGACCGTCGATTCCTCCAAGGAAAAGGCAGCGAGTGGAGATGTCTTCGAGTTCACCGTGACCGATCTCACCCTCACCGGATACACCTATGATTCGGGGAGCAATGTGAAAGACTCGGAGTCCGCCACGGTGCCGTAGCCGCAGATCATCGCAGAGGCCAGCGGATTGACGCAGGTGAGCCCCGTGATCGGAGCCATCTGCGTCAATCTGGGGCACAGATAACGCAGAAACCAGCACATAACCGCTGATCGGCCCGGCAACCGGAGCAATCAGCGTTGATCTGCACCAATCCGTGCAATCTGTGGCTCCTTACCGTCCTCCCCGAAGCCGGATACCTTCGGTTACGTGAATCCCATCGCCATTTCCGTCGCCACCGACGCCGACCGCCGCTGGTCCGCACGGCTCATGGCAGTGTCTGACCCGTGGATGCGCCTCCGCCGCGGCTACGAAGAGTGCCTGGCTGCGTGCCAGCCGCACCCCGAAACGCTGCTCTTGATTGCGCGCGACGGTGATACGGCCTGCGGGTTTGCGCTGCTGCGCGAACGCGGGGTGGCGGGATCGCCTTACCTGGTTTCGATCGGTGTCGCCCAGTCTTACCGTGGACGCGGCATCGGCAGCCAGCTGCTCGCTCACGCCGAGGAGCACTTCCGGCCTCGAGCGCGACACATGTTCCTGTGCGTTTCCTCGTTCAATGATGGCGCGCGCCGGCTGTATGAGCGCTTGGGCTACATACGGGTTGGCGAGCTACCGGACTACATCGTCGACGGCGCCTCCGAGATCCTGATGCACAAGCGGCTGGACCGGCCGTGACGCGGCGCCGTTGGTGGGTGGTGGGCCTGCTGAGTGGAACCGCCATGGCCGCTTACCTGGCCCGTGTCAACTTGTCGGTGGTCGGCGAGCCGATCATGGGCGAATACGGCTTGTCTCAAGCGCAGATTGGGCGTGTGTTCAGCGCGTTCCTGCTTGGCTACGCGCTGTGCCAGATTCCGGGAGGCTGGCTCGCCGATCGCTGGGGCACGCGACGCATACTCGTCGTCTCATCCGCGTCGTGGGTGGTTGCGACAGCGGGAAATCGGGTTGATTCCGACTCTCTTGGTGCTCCGCTTCGCTCTTGGCGTGGGCGAAGCGCCGATGTTCCCGGCGGCAGCACGCGGCGTCTCGCGCTGGGTTCCGCCCTCCTTACAGGGGAGCGCCAACGGGATCGTGCTCGCCGCCATCGGGCTCGGCTCAGCCCTGGCGCCGCCGCTCCTCACGTTCACGATGATACATTGGGGCTGGCGTGCCGCACTGCTCGTCTCCGTCATCCCGGCAGCGGCGGCAACGCTGATCTGGGTGGGCATGCGGGAGCCGGAGGCAGTGAACAGACCCGAGCCTGCCCAGTCATCCGTGCCCGTGTCACCGGCGTCGCGGCTCCGGTCGCGGAGCTTCGTGCTGCTAACCACGAGCTACACGTTGCAGGGATACGTTGGCTACATCTTCGTGTTCTGGTTCTATCTCTATCTCGTTCAGGAGCGGGGTTTCACGCTTCTGGAGGGCGCGTTCCTGAGCAGCCTGCCGTGGATCCTGTCGATCGTGTCGATTCCTTTGGGCGGCTGGTTGTCCGATCGACTCGTCGCCGGGCGAGCGGGTCTCGTGTGGGGTCGCCGGATCGTACCGCTCGTGGGCCTTATCACGGCGGGAGTGCTGCTGGCCTTTGGGGCTGCGACGTTGAATCCCTTTCTGGCGGCAGTGTACCTGGCGGGATCGACCGCGGCGGTTCTCAGTGTGGAGGGACCGTTTTGGGCGACGATGATATCGATCGGGCGCGAGCGCAGCGGCACGGCTGGTGGGATCATGAACACGGGATCCAATGTGGGGGGTCTGATCTCCCCCGCGCTCACACCGGTGCTCGCAGCATCAATCGGGTGGGAGAATGCGCTGCTGATTGCGGCAGCACTGTCAGTGGTGGCAGGGCTTTTGTGGATGGGAGTGCGGGCGGAGGCGATTTGAGATTTGAGATCGGCGATTGGCGATTGGCGATTTGGTGCCGGGCCTTCATCACAATCGCAAATCTGCATTCTGCAATCTACAATCAGCTGTCAGCTGTCCTGTCTGTCAACACGCTGGACATGGCTCGCCAGCCGCGCCGCTTCCGACGCTTCGGCTCTTTTGCGACGCCACCGTAGTTCGCGCACGTGCGCTACCGATGACACGACGATCACTCCAGACGTCAGCGCCACGACAACCCATGCCAACGGCCTCATACGTGCTAGCCCCACGCCCGAGCCGAGGACCGTGAGAGCACCGACTACAGTCTCCGCAACCGCGAGTGGCGAGGTTCCAAGCAACAACCGGACGCGCGAGCGCAGCTTCAAGGCGCCAGATGCGGCGGCCAGCAGACCGAGCAGAAAAAGAAGAATACCCACGAGCTTACCTTTATCATCGCGGTGAGGAGGGGGACCGCGCTAGTTCTTACCGTAGATGTGTTTGCCGATGCGCCGGACGCGGGCCATCTCCTCCTCGTCGAGGGGCCCGGCCTCCAGGGCCTTGAGATTGTCCTCCATCTGCGCTGCGGTGGAGGGGCCCGTGACACAGACGTTAACGTCGGGATGGGAGAGAACGAAGCGATAGCAGTCGGCTGCGGCCAGTGGGCGCTCGCCTGCCGGCATGCGCCTGGGCTTGAGGAGCTTGCCCCAGCAGGTGGCGGTGAAGATCACGATGCCCGGACGGTTTTCCTGCGGCAAGTGCGGGAAGACGTCCTGTTCGGCTCCTGTGTGCACGGCGTTGTAGCGGACGTGAAAGAAGTCCACCGCCGTCTCGTTGTGGGCGATCTTGCCGAGGAGGGGCCGCTTGTGGCTGGATATCCCCAGGAAGCGCACCTTGCCGCTGTCCTTGAGCCGCTGTACCCGGTCAGTGAGCTTCTGGCTCGGGCGTTTGCGCATGCCCTGGAACAGCAGATCGACCCACTCGAGCTCGAGCTTCTTGAGCCAGCGCTCCACATAGCTTTCCAGCCGGAAGCCCCCGAGAATGGGCCTGGCCAGCACGATACACAGCTCGTCGCGGTGGCTGGGCGCCAGGTTGCGGACGGCCTGCACCATCTTGCCCAGGTTGAGAAGGGGGGAGACGTAGAGATAGTTGATCCCGTACTCGTGAAAGGCCTTCTCGATGGCCGCCGCGGGTACGCCGTAGCCCGACGCCAGTCCGATCCGGCTCACCATCAGTCCTGTCTTGCCGAGGGGAACTCGCTCCTTGAAGTCCATTCACGTCTTCCCGTTAGTGTGTGCAGGACGAGGGGAGGGGGACGGTGTGCCGGTCGATGTCAAGAATGATTTGCGATTTGAGATCGGGGCCGCAGATGTCACAGAAACGCGCGGATCAACGCTGACGCGCTACTCAGCACCGGTGACCTTATCAGCGCACATCTGCATGTTTCAGCGTCATCTGTGGCCCCAATCTGCATTCTGCAATCGCCAATCGTTGGTTCGTCGTTGGTTCGCCCCCCAACCGCTATTCCCTAATGAAAAAACAGGTACGCGATAAAGATCCCCGCAATCACCGCTGTGAGATCCGCCATCAACCCGCATGTCACCGCATACCGCGTTCTCTTCACGCCCACCGATCCAAAGTAGACGGCGATGATGTAGAACGTCGTATCGGTTGCCCCCTGGAACGTACTCGCGAGCCGTCCCACGAACGAATCCGCACCGTGCGTCTGCATCGCGTCCACCATCATCCCCCGGGCACCGCTACCACTCAGGGGCTTCATCAGAGCCGTCGGCATGGCCTCG
>JBDHDY010000582.1:0-2536 GCA_039591275.1 Gemmatimonadota bacterium
GATCGATCCGATCACAATCAGCTTAGCGGCATCCTTCACCACCATGCGTAGAACCTTGCCCCGGTCGGCGCCCAGGGCTATGCGCATGCCGATCTCCCGGGTCTGCTCGCTCACCACGTATGACATCAGGCCGTATATGCCCAGCGCAGCGAGAGCAAGCCCGAACACGGCAAACAGGGTGACGACGACTGCACCGACGCGATCTTGCGAAAGGGATTCGGTGTACAGCTCGTCCATCAACTCAACGTCGTACAGTGGCAGGTCGCCATCCACCTCCCAAATGGCGCTCTTTACGGCCGGTATGACCATAGACGGGTCCGCGGCCATGCGAATCATGATGTGTAGGTCACCCGTGGATCGTCCTATCGGATCCTGGTAGTAGGGCAAATACCACGTGTCCTGGTAGTCTCCCGCATCCCTCACCTCTCCCGCGATCCCCACCACGGTGAACCACGGAACATCTACTCCCGGGCGGTCCCAGCGAACACGCTTTCCGATGGGATCCTCGCCGGGCCAGAAATGCGACGCCATGCGCGAATCGATGATCACCACCGATGGGCTGCTGGTGTCGTCGTGATCCTCGAACACTCGCCCGCGAAGGACGGGAATACCCATGGTCTCGAAGAGGTCGGGCGTGATGTACCTGTGATTGATGATGAGGGACGCTCCCTCTGCTGGCCGCTCGAGCCCCTCGACTTCAATGCGGGCTCCCCAATCGCCACAGCAAATCGGGTTGACGGTTGTAACAGCGGCCGCGGTTACTCCGGGAACACGTTCTGTCGCGCTGCGGATGTTCCGCAGCAGGTTGGTCCGCTCTTCCGCACCGTCGTAACCGGAGCCCTCAAGGTTCAACTGCATTGTGAGAAGGCCTGCTGCCTCGAATCCCAAGTCGTCTCCCACGAGTCGCCGGAAGTGATCGATCATCAAGCCCGCTCCCACCAGCAGCACTAATGCCAGCGAGATCTCGCTCACCACAAGTGCGCGCTGCACTCGGCGTCTGCGGCCGGATCCGGTGGAGCGGCTCCCTTCCTTGAGGATGCCCTGCAGATCAGGGTCTGATCCCCTGAGTGCCGCAGCGGTCCCGAAGACGATCCCGGCGACGACGGATAGCACGAGCGAAAACGCCAGCACCTCACCACCCACCTCGATGGTTCCGAGGTCGAGCTGATCTCGCAGCACGTTTGGCACGAGAACCGCGAGATAGTCCCGCAGCCAGAAAGTGAGAAACACGCCCCCGACCCCACCCAATACGAAGAGAACCGTGGTTTCCGTGACGAACTGTCGGAGCTGGCGAAACCGCCCGGCACCGAGCGCCGCGCGGATCCCGATCTCGTGACTGCGGCTCATCAAGCGCGCGAGAAGAACGTTCGTAACGTTGACGCAAGTGATGAGGAGTAAGAACACGACAGCGGCCATCAACGCCAGGACGATTCGGTCCTGGTCCTGGATGAAGTTGTCTCGAGCAGGTACTGCATCCAATCCAAGATCGGTGTTGGTGTTCGGATGAGCCTGGGCGAGGCTCTGGGCGAGCACAGCGAGCTCTTGCCGAGCCTGCTCGAGGGTCGCGCCTGTTTTGAGACGGCCGATGATGTTGAGGTCGTGAGAGCGGCCGTCGTGTCGATCAAAGACCGTTGGGACCCACACGTCGGCTCCGTACGGAAAGTTGAAGCCGCGGGGCATGATGCCTACAATCGTGCGGGCGCGATCGTCCAATGTGATCGTTGTGCCGATAACTTGCTCGTCGCTGCCGAATTGACTCCGCCACATCCGGTGCGAAATGATGATAGCACCGCTCTGAGCGCCGAGCCGTTCCTGCTCGGGATTGAACGGTTGTCCGACCAGTGGCTTGATGCCAAGGGTGGAGAGCCAGTTGGCAGACACCAAGATGCCCGCCACGCGCTCGGGGGCATCGCCTCCGGTCATCGCATAGCTGTGCCACAGCGCCGCGACCACATCTTCAAACGTTTCACTTCGCTCACGCACGGCAACGAAGTTGAGCGGCGACATGTTGTACTTGCGCAACTCGCCGTTTGGGGCAACGGAGAAGTCGCGAAGCCTGACCAGCCGTTCGCCGTCGTGAAGCGGAAGCGGACTCAAGAACACGTTGTTGACGACGCTGAAGATGGCAGTGTTCCCGCCGATTCCAACGGTCAGGGTCAACAGCGTCAGGGCGACAAAGCCCGGACTCCTGCGAAACGTACGCAGGGTGAACTTGAGATCGATCAAGAAATCAGTAACCGTCTCGAGCACGAAATGGCGGCCGCGGTCTTTTCGGGAAGACGTGTTGCGGAAGCTCCGTGTGGACCGGAGATCGCCGAACCGCCGAGCGGCTTGTCTGAGACCGAGGAAGGACAGGGCGGCACGGAGTAGCCGCCGGAGGGTACCCGGTGCCGTCTCCCGCAGCGGCTCGAGGCCGATGATGACAATGGTGTGGTCCGAGCGCTCGGCGACGTACAGGAGCTGGTCGCCGGCCGGCAGAACCGAGAGGTGCGGGCCATCCTGTGAGGTCTCGAAGCTCGGTGGCAGACCCGCCGCT
>JBDHDY010000583.1:0-2533 GCA_039591275.1 Gemmatimonadota bacterium
TGTGCACCCACCGTCAGGCGACGGGGTGTTGTCTGTGTTGCGGGACGGCAAGAGAGAGTACTGGGAAACCGTCGATCCAATTTTATTCAGAGCAATGACTGCGCTGAACAAAGAGGTGTGGGACAACCCGCTGATGACGGCGGCTCGTGGCAACAAGCGATTCTTTACCTCATGGATTACGCTCGACCCCGGCTTCATGGCTAGAAACTTCGCTCGTGATACGGGTGGTGCCTACATTCTTGCGCGAGACGGCATGATTCCGATTGCCTCTGCAATTAAAGGCTTCAAGGAAGCGCTGTTACGCGATGAATCGTATAGAGTTTTGCTCGGGTCTGGCGCTGCGTTTGAAAATGGCTACGTCACTGCCAGCGACCCGAGGCGAACGCGCAAGATATTGAAACGAGCGATGCGTAGCACCGGCTTTGTCGCTTCTGTGATTGACTCGCCGCGCAAGGCGCTCGATGCGTACAAGGCGCTCTCTTCTGCAATTGAAAACGCGAACAGGATTGCTGTGTATAACGCTGCGATTCGTGCTGGCAAGAGTAAGGCTCAGGCTTCGTTCGAGGCGAAAGACTTAATGGACTTCACCATGGGTGGAGACTGGCCTGCGGTACAGTTCCTGATTCAGACAGTGCCGTTCATTGGCGCTCGTATGCAGGGTCTGCACCGACTTGGCAGAGGCTTTGTTGAGAACCCCGCTGGCTTCACGCTCAAGGCTTCCCTGCTTACTGCTGCGGCGCTGGCCGTGTGGTTCGCATACCGCGACGACGAGCGCTACAAAGAACTCGAAGACTGGGACAAGGACACCTACATTCACTGGTGGGTTGGTGACGCACACTACAGGTTGCCAAAACCATTCGAGATCGGCGCATTGTTCATGACGGTGCCAGAGCGTATCGCTGAGTACATGTACAGCAACGAGACAGACGCAGGCAAGCTGCTACTCAAGCGCATGGGTCACATGTTCAGCCAGACGTTCTCGCTGTCGCCAATTCCACAATTGGTCTCGCCGCTTGTTGAAATGGGCTTCAACCACGATCTATTCCGTGGCCGGGAGATCGTGAACTACTTTGAAGAGCAGCGGCTCCCGCCTGAACAGCGCCGTCATTACACGAGCCCCACCATGGCATGGCTTGGTGCCAACTTGCCGAACGAGCTGGACACAGCGAGCCTGAAGATCAGGTCGCCGCTGCACCTACAGCACTTCTACGAGGGCTACACGGCAACCATCGGTAAGTACTTGCTGATGGCAACGGATGCGGTGGTGCGTTCACATCTCGACCTGCCGCTGCCGCCATCGCGAGACATATCAGACTGGCCGGGAGTCAGCAGTTTCTACCGTGGTGAGAACGAGTACCGCAAGACCAAGTACGAGGAAGAGGTATGGGACTTGCTGCGCAAGACAACACAGATTCAGGGCTCACTAAACTTCCACGAAAAACAGGGAGACGTTGATGCGTATCTGAGAACACATGAAGACTACCTGCCTTACGTGAAGGCTGCGTCCACCCTCGAAGGTGTTCGCGAAGACGTGCAGGACATTAACCGGGCGCAGATGCAAATCTACCTTGACCCAGAGATGTCGCGAGACGATAAGAAAGTTGAAGACGACAAACTTCAGAAGATCAAAAACGAGCTGATGAAGGAAGCGTTCGAGTTGAGACCGGGCGGCAAATACAATCCGTTGGGCGAACCGGTCAGTCAGGAAAACATCATCGACATGATCGATGAGTTTGGAGTAGACGACTCAGCTGCATACAATCGTCGCTTGAAAGAGGACGCACCAGCAACGCATGAGCTGCTGCAAATGATCGACAACAACATCAGTCAGCGTGGCTTACAGTCGCTGGCGAAGGTAACGGCGAGCGTCAATGAGTGATCTATTACTGGTTAGGGATTCTTACGGCCCCAACGAAACACTGGGCATGATGATGGGCAGCGCAGGCGACGTGCTGGCGCACACCATCGAGCGACCATGGATCAAGGGGCCAGACCTCGGTGGTCTGAGCAACGAGTCGTGTGTGCCTGACGGCATCTATGTGTTGGTGCCTTACACGCGCACCAAGGACGGCTCACACGTGGTGGCACTGATCAATGAAGACCTTGGTGTGTACTTTCAGAAAGCAGATCGGCCTGAGCCGAAGGGCAGGTTCAAGTGCCTCATCCATGCTGGGAATTATGTGGAAGACATCATCGGCTGTGTCGCACCCGGAACCGGCAGGACGATCAACAAGAACAGGCGCATGGTGACGGCATCGCGAGCGACCATGGCGCGACTCAACGTGCAGCAGTATACGAGACTTATCATTGAGCCGGGGCCGGGAGCGCACGACTGATGGACTTAGACAGGGGGGCTGTTCTGTGCAACTCATGGCGTGTTGTACCGCGCACAATTTTGATCGTGTACTACACGTTTTTCATCAAGGCGTGGTTCTACATCGTCAACTGGTTTATGAACTACGACTGGGATACCCTGCCGTCTGATCAGATAGTCGGATCGGTCGCCGCTGCTGCGGTCGCTGGGTTCCCCGCA
>JBDHDY010000584.1:0-2531 GCA_039591275.1 Gemmatimonadota bacterium
GCTCCCGTTCCCGGTGAACCTCGCCGGCATCGACTACGCCTACTTCCGGCAATCCGTCGACGGTTTCGTGGAGCTGAGGCAGGGCCAGTGGGGATTGGGGACCATCGCCACGTGTCTAGACGACGATCAAGCGGACTTTTCCCCGGCGGTGTCGATTTCCGGAGCGGCCGTTGCGCTGGGCGCAGCCTGCCTCTGAACCGCCTGGGCGGCTCCGGGATTCCCGTCGTGACGGGCGAGTTGTCGTTGTTTCGCGGGTCGTTCCTGGTCGAGTTCTAGCGGGGTTCAAGTGGCGGGATTGCCTCTGGCCTGCCCGCGCCCCATTGCGTCGGGCAAGCCTACGCTCAGACCGCGTCGAGGAGTCGAAAGAGGATTGACAGTCGGGGGCGCCAAGCGAGTAGTCGGAACACGATTCGGTGCCCGGTGCGGAGGATCTGAGCGGGCACCATCACGAGCTGCTGAAGGAAGGTGCGGAACTCCATCCGAAGTACCCACTTCCGTTCTGCCTCGTGCTTCTCACGCCACCGGGGCGTGACGGGAAGCATGAGCGCGAACCAGGCCTTGAGGGTCCATGCGAGCGAGGCGATCACCATGTACGCCCAGTTCGCATCGAGCGTGTTCAGCGGCGCGTGCAGGGCGCGAGCGCCGTTCTTGAGTTGGTCGATGAGATTCTCTTGGTCGCAACGATGGTTTGCTTCGGCAACGACCTCCTCAGGCGACATGCTTCGGTCGTTCGTGATGTAGAACAGGTAGCGGTAGAAGTTGTCGAGGCAGCGTTGGCCGCGCTCTTCGAGGATGAGCTTGCGCACGACGACGATGCGGTAGCTCCGTTTCGCCCGAGCCGGCCCGTGCTCGAACTCGGCGACATCTTCCGAGATCAGCCGCAGGTTCTTGTATCCGCGTTCGATCACGATCTGCTCTTTGACCCGCGGCTGCTTGGCTCGAGGTTTGGTCGAGAAGACCTGGTTCGCACGGCGCTCGAGCTCGGAATACTCCCCATCAGGCAGGCCTTCTGCGCGATCCACGAACGACGGGTTGGCGTCGTATCCGAACACGAAGCGCACACCGTCAATGTCCCATCGGTCCAGGTGCGCGGTCAGTGAGAAGTCGGTGTCGCCACGTAGGAGGATGTCGCGGAATCCTCCTCGGCGGCACAGCGCGATGGCCTTGTCGAGCAACTCGGGCGCCCCTTCGTGGGAGGGCCGGCTGCCTTTCCGGTTGAGCAGAAACAGCGGTTCTTGCGTGTTCGCCAGCGAGATGAGTAGCGGGTGGTAGCCCCACACACCCTTGTACGACATATCCATCCCTTCCTTGCACTCGCCGGTCGTGGGCAGGATGGATCCATCGGCGTCGATCCGCGCTGTCGGGCTGGTGAACGACTCGGGCTGCTGTTGCCAGATGCCGACTCGCACGTCATTGGTGACGTCCATCAACCTCCAGAGCGATTCCTCGTCGAAGCGCCGACAGTAGTCCCCAGCCGTTGTCGGATCTGGAATCGCCCGCGCACCCAGAGCGTCGAGGAAGACAGCATCGTTGCGGCGAACTTCGATGTCATCGAGCACCCTTCCACCGCACAGCAGGTTATAAGCGATGTTCAGGATGTGATCCGAGTCATGGTACGGCTTCGGCTGCTTGAGAACGCGGAGCCGCTCGTCAATCTGCTCGGCCAACCTCACCGACCGCACGAGTTGATGAATCGCGCCGATTCCGCCGCACGCAATGGCCTGCGTGCGTTCGGCGATTTCGTAGGCCGGCCGATGCTGTGTGAACTCCGCTCGTCCCTCTACTTGCGGTTGGGTGCCTCCGATGAAGAGCTCGAGCCGCTTCTCGATCCTTCTCTTTTCCCGTTCGAGTCGCTGACGTATGGCTTGCTTCAAGGCTACCTCCCACATCGGTTAGCATTGTACTGCTATCGGCCACGAAAGGCTAGACTATTTCTCATGAAATCGAGGGTTCAGGTGCTGGAAGAACGTATCGGACGCACCAAGACGAAGCTCAGTCGCCTGGGGGAGCTACGTCCCGGAGTCCTTTCCGAGCAGTACAACGTGTGCGGAAACCCAGGCTGCCGCTGCAAGGCGAACCCACCCGAGAAGCACGGGCCCTACCAGCAGCTGAGCTGGAGCCGGAAACGAAAGAGCCGAACCCGCTTCATCAGGCAATCAGACCTCCGGACGGTTCGAGCACAGATCAGCAACTACCAACGACTCCAAGAGCTCGTCGGCGAGTGGATAGACGCATCCATAGAGCTCTGCGACATCAAACGAAAGCTGGAACGAGAGAAGTAACTTGGCCACCTCGAAACCGAGAGAACGCGCCACCCTCCAGCAGGGTTCGCTTCATCTGAAAAGCCCTTCAAGGTTGTGGCGGTGTGTTCTCTCAACCCCCTAAACACCGGGCTTTTCAGCCCACTTCGCGATCATCGATCGATAATGCGCTTGATCAAGGCCTAGGAGGGCGTTGGGCGAGGGGCAGGTACACACCCTCGGGCCGTTCCTCCACGAGCCAGCCGCTTGTCATGAGATCCGGGACCACCC
>JBDHDY010000585.1:0-4730 GCA_039591275.1 Gemmatimonadota bacterium
GTGGCCTCGGCGAGAACCGCCAGCCCAGAGCGCGCCAGATCGGTGTGGGAAACAGGCTCGGGTTTCGTCACATCGCTACCGCTTTCTTCCAATGCGTTCCACCGTCGGAGGGCTCACAATGCCTCGATCCGTTCCAGGAGCTCGGCGGTGCCACGCTTGTCCCCCAGCTGCGCCTCCGTAAATGTCCACCGGAGAATGCCGTGCTGGTCGACAAGGAAATACGCCCGTTTCGAAAAGAATTGCTCCTCCAGGAGCGTGCCGTAGGCGCGGCACACGTCTCGCTTGAAATCGCTCAACATATCAACTGAAATATCGTTCTTGGCCTTGAATTCTTTCAACGTCGGCACCGAGTCGACACTGACTCCGAATACCGTCGCATTGACGGACTCATACCTCGAGAATTCCTCTGAGAACTCGGCCATCTCCGCGGTGCAGACCCCAGTGAAGGCCAGAGGGAAGAAGGCCAGCAACACGTTGGACCGCCCCCGGTAGGAGGAGAGCCTGACTTCCCCACCGCTCGTCGACGGTAGCGTGAAATCCGGGGCTGGGCTACCTACCTGGGGTGGGGTCGGTGCCCTCATATTCATCCTTTCTCGAGATCGTTGGTGGGAGTGGGATTCGCTCGAGACGCGGAGGCGACACCTCACCGGCTGGCGTGCCCACAATGTGCCCGGGCTGTTGGCCTGAGGCAACACAGATACCGGCTCGCAAGAATCCGGCCGGTCCCTTGCCTTAGTCAGAAGCTCATGCTAATTACGACATTATCACTCGTATTTTTCCAAGGAGAGCCATACCATGGGGCATGAACTCCCTAATCTCCCGTACGCCCACGATGCGCTGGAGCCACATATCGATGCGCGGACAATGGAGATTCACCACGGGAAACACCATCAAACCTATGTCACCAAGCTCAATGACGCGTTGAGCAGCCACGCCAACCTTCAAGGGAAGACGATCGAAGAACTCCTTTCCGATATCCAGGCGGTACCGGAGAGCATCCGGACGGCAGTGCGGAATAATGGTGGGGGTCACGCTAATCACTCCCTGTTCTGGCAGCTAATGAGTCCCGATGGGGGGGGCGAACCGTCCGGTCCCCTCGCCGACGCGATCGCCTCCGCCTTTGGCGATTTTGGAAGTCTCCAGGAGAAATTCGCCACCGCCGGCGCGACCCGCTTCGGAAGCGGGTGGGCCTGGCTGGCGGCGAGCGGCGGCAAACTCGAGGTATTCAGCACGGCGAATCAGGACAGCCCATTAATGGAAGGCAAGACGCCGATTCTGGGCCTCGACGTGTGGGAGCACGCGTACTACCTCAAGTATCAGAACCGCCGACCCGACTATATCAGCGCGTGGTGGAACGTGGTGAACTGGCCTGAGGTGGCCAAGAGATTCGAGGCGGCGAAATAAGGGAGAAGTGAGAAGGGAGAAGTGAGAAGGCCCCACGCCACAGTCCCCAGCGGGCGGGCAGGGGGCAGGCGGGCAGGCGGGCCGGGGGGGGAAAGCCACCTTGAGAGGATCAAGTCACAGCGTAACCAGACGGTGGGGCGGAAGGGTACCTCACAAACAATCCGCGTTTATCCGCGTTCATCTGCGGCCAAGATGCCGTTGTGGTCGGTGATCGACAGCGTAAGCGGGGTGTGGAACCTTCTCACCTCTCAACCTCTCACGTCTCATCCCTCCTCCCCCACGCGTTCGTCACTTTCCGAATTCCTGCCCTAGCCCACTAGATTCGGAGCAAGCACACGCATCCGGAGCTCAGCCATGCCGAAGGCCGTCGCAGCCAAAAAGAGCACCAAGAAGGCCAAGCGGACACGCAAGAAGAAGCTGGAGGCACCGCCCAAGTCTCGGGGCCTGCCCGCCAATCGGCTCGCTGGAACGGCTCCGCCACCTCGAGTCGAAGAGTTGCTGGCCACCATCGAAGAAGACGGTGGGACGGTGCTCGGGGTGTACAAGGATCCGCTCGCCGGGAAGTGGCAAATCCTGACCGGCCTCCCCATCGATCTGGTCGAGCCCACTCCGTTCCAGCGGGACCTTTCGGAGGCGCACGTCGACCGGATGGCAGTGGCTATCGACAAGTTGGACAGGTACCTGGACCCGATCATCGCCGTGCGCTCTGACGTCGGGGCGTATTGGACGCCGAACGGCTACCACCGCCTTGCTGCGCTCAGGCGGCTGGGTGCGCGATCCATCGTCGCCCTCATGGTGCCCGAGGCCGAGGTGGCTCACCGGATTCTCGTGCTCAACACCGAGAAAGCCCACAACCTTAGGGAGCGGGCGCTGGAGGTCATCAGGCTGGCGGAAGGATTAGCGGAACTGGACGACCGACCAGAGCGGGGCTTTGCCGTCGAGTTCGAGGAGCCGGCACTCTTGACTCTAGGGGCATGCTATCAGGAGAGAGGTCGGTTTGCTGGAAGCGCCTACCACCCGGTGCTCAAGCGGGTGGACAATTTCCTTGGCGCCAGGCTTTCGGCAGCGTTGGAGACCAGGCGCGAGCGGGCCGGGCGCGTGCTAGCGCTCGAGGAAGAGAGCCCTTACTTGAAGGCGTTCGTCGTCGCCCGGATCAATCCGCTCCGTTTCAGACGCGGTGTTAAGGCCGGGTTCGACGAGACCATCGACAAGATGTTGAGCGCGGCCCAGCGATTCGATGCCGGCAAGGTGCGATCGGATCAACTAGTGCGATCGGGGGGACCACCAGCCACAGATTAGCGGGCCGCAGATTTGCGCTGAAACGGGCAGATTGACACTGATCGTTCCACTGACGAATCCGAGCTGCGGTGACCGACCATCTCTGTTCTAATATTGAGACGGCGCAGCTCACTCGTCCCGCAACGGTCCGAATGGTCACAGCTGGCAGCTGGAGGCTGGCAGCGGGGGTGTGAGGTGGGAGTGAATCACTCGCTCCTCAGCGCCGTCACCGGACTTACCCTCGCGGCTCGTTGTGCTGGTACGAGCGATGCCAACACGCCTACCACGATCAGCACGATGACGCCTCCGATTATGGTCGGTACGTTGATCGGGCTCGCTCCGTACAGCAGGGTCCTGATAACCTGAGTCGAGGCGAAAACACCGCCGGTACCGATCACAGCGCCGATCACGGCCAGCTTCAAGCCTCGCTTGATGGTAAGGCCGAGCACACGCCCCCGCCCAGCCCCCAATGCCACCCTGAAGCCGATCTCGTGGTGGCTCTGAGCAACGAAGAACGACGCCACTCCGTAGACACCCGCCGCCACCAGCAGAAGTGCTATGCCGGCGAAGATACCGACGAGAAGAGTGTTGAAGCGTTGGCCTGCGAACTGGTCGCTCAGTAACGCCTCCATGGTGCGTATCCGCGCGATCGGCTGATCACCGTCCACCGCTAGAACCGCCCTACGCAGGGGCCCTACTATGGAAAGGGGCTCCACTTCCGTCTTGACGATTAGGAACATCCGCTGTCCCGACGCCCACCCAGGCGCCGTGTACGGCAGGTAGTGTTCCGCCCGGGCGGTGCGGTATGGTCCCCACTGACGCACGTCGTCCACCACCCCGACGACGGTCATCCAATTGGGCGGCTCGGTGCGGAAGCTGTAGCGCTTGCCCACGGCGTTTTGATCGGGCCACAGTCGACGCGCCATTTCCTGGTTGATGATCGTTCCAGGGTTCGCCGATATGGAATCGTCATCCCTGGGTAGCCGGCCGGCCAGGAGCCTGATCCCCATGGCAGAGAAGTAGTCAGCGGACACCCGAGAGAACTCCACCAGCGGTCCAAATGGGCCTGAGAGAGGACGCTCGGGGTTGTCCTCGCTCCATACCGAGCCGTTCGTGCCACCCCTCAGCGGCAGCTTGCTCGTAGCCCCGACATGCAGCACGCCGGGAATGGCCGACACGCGATCGCTGGTCTGCCGCAGGAAGTTGTCTCGTGCCCAAGTGTCCGCGTAGCGCTCTCCCTGCAGCGAGATGGACACGGTCAACACATTCTCCGGATCGAATCCTCGCTCCTGGCCGCGGAACTGGGCGTAGCTCTGCACCATTAGCGCGGCACCGTTGGCGAGTACGAGAGCCAATGCGAACTGCCCAGCGACGAGCGCGCCGCGCATGAGACTGCGGCGGGACCCGCCGTGGGGAATGCCTCTTCCCTCCTTGAGCGACTCGGTGAGGTTGGTGCGCGACGCAGACACCGCAGGCGCAAGGCCGAACACGATACCGGTCAGCAGCGAAATGCCGAGGGCGAATCCGAATACGGTCCCGTCCATTGCGATGTTGGCAATTCGCGGGACGTCGGTGGGGATCATGGATTGGAGGAACCTCATCGCAGCAACGGCCAACGCGATTCCTGCGGCCCCGCCTAGTAACGAGAGCATGGCGCTCTCTGTGAGCAGCTGGCTAATGATGCGTCCCCGACCTGCGCCGACCGCGCACCGTATCGCCATTTCGGTCTGACGTCCTGTTGCTCGCGCAAGCAATAAGCTCGCGACGTTGCCGCATACGATGAGGAGCATGAAGCCTGCTGCGCCGAGCAGCATGATGAGTTGAGTGCCGACGCGCCCAACGAGCCTCTCATGCATCGAGTACACGTAGGCGGTTTTCTGGCTGTTGGTTTCCGGATACCGCTCCTCCAGGGACTTGGCCAGCGATTTGAGCTCGGCGTCGCCGGTCTCCAGCGTGAAGCCCGGCTTCAGCCTACCGATGGCTCCGAGCCAATTACTGTTTCGCCCTTTCTCGAGTAGTTCCGCCTTGGCAAAGGGGAGATAGACGTC